>USEK01000020.1 GCA_900553705.1 uncultured Collinsella sp. | reverse complement strand
ACGAGATTCCTCTACGTCTCGTGGGCTCGGAGATGTGTATAAGAGACAGGGTGGTCACGTCCAGGTTTTGCCAGTAGCCCAGGCCGGCGCGACGTACCGTCTTGTCGTCGAGCGAAAAGCCCAGTGGCTCCACCAGATGCAGACGGGCGCCGGTGACCACGCAGGTACGGCCGATATTGCCCGTATTGGCCGGAATCTCGGGCGCATGCAGCACGATGTTGAACATGAATCTCCTTGGCTCAGAACGAAAAACCACCACGAAGGGGACAGGCACCTTCGTGGTGGTTTGGCGGTTACGTAGGCGGACAAATACCCGCTTGGATAAACCTAGGCGCGGTGCCAGTCGGTCAGGCAGGCATCGAGGGAGGCGATGAGCGCATCCTTGTCCATGTGACGGCCGATGATGCACAGGCTCGTCATGCGGTCGCCCGTCTCGTCGTCCCAAATCTGCATGATTTCGGGGTTCTCGTCGATGATCTTCTGCTTCTCGCCCTCGGGCGCCGAGTCGACAAACAGGCCGTTCTCCATCAGGCGCATCTGGTGACCGGCCTGCTCAAACATGTAGCACATGTCCGGATTGCCGGTCTGCCACAGCGGGCCCTTGACGCGAATGACCTCGTCGGGCCACTCCTGCTCAACAAAATCGGTGAACTTCTGCAAGTCAAACGGCTTGCGGCGCGAGTACACAAAGGTCTCGATGTCGTACTCGAGCACCTCGGGGTCGTCGTGCTCCTCGGGATGCTCCATGGCCTCGATCCAGGCGGCGGAGTTGTAGGCGCGCATAAAGTCGAAGCGGTCGGTATCGAGCAGCTCCTCCATGGGGACCTCGCCGTTTTGGGCCTCGACAATCACGGCGTCCTTCTGCAGGCTGCGCACGATGGCCTTAAGCTCGGCGATTTGCTCAGGGCTCACGGTATCGGTCTTGTTGAGGATCAGCGTGGAGCAGAACTCGATCTGCTGGATGAGCAGGCTTTCGATGTCGTCCTCGTCGATATCCTCGGCCAGCAGGTCGCGACCGCCGTTGAACTCGTCGTACATGCGGGCGCAGTCGACCACGGCCACGATGTTGTCGAGCGCGAGCTTGGGCTCGCCGCCCACCTTGGCCTCGTCGCAGAAGCTCGAGATGGTGTAGGCGATGGGGATAGGCTCGCAAATACCCGATGCCTCGATGATGATGTAATCGAAGTTGCCCGAATCGGCGATGCCCTGCAGCTGGTTGGCCAGGTCATCCGAAAGCGTGCAGCAGATGCAGCCGTTGGTAAGCGGGATGAGGTCATCGGTCTCGGAAAGGCCGCCGTCGGCGATAAGGCTGGCGTCGACGTTGATCTCGCCGATATCGTTGACGATCACGGCGGCGCGGATGCCGCCGTCGTTAGCGAGGATGTGGTTGAGCAGCGTGGTCTTGCCGGCACCGAGGTATCCGGTAAGCATGATGATCTTCACGGGTTTGTTGGGCATGTGCCCTCCTTTGTTAGACATGGCTTACAGTTGAATCTTATGCCAAACGCCTGCTCTTATACCCACGCGCCGGCAAATAACACAAGCTACTCCCAGGCTCCCCATACATCGGGGCAATAACCGACGGTGGCCTTTTTGCCGTTGCGCACGATGGGCTCGGCCAAGACCTGCTGGTTCTCGAGCAGCTTGTCGAAGCGCTGGCTAGGGGTGAGGTGCTGGATGAGTGCGAGCGTCTCCTCGTCCTTGGCCTTGGGGTTGAGTAGCTTGTCGATGCCGCCGACCGCCTGCATCACGCTCGTGAGCTCGCCCTTGCTCATCTCCTTTTCCTTAAGGTCGATAAACTGCACCTTAATGCGGCGCTCCTTAAAATAGCGCTGGGCTTTCTTGGTATCGAAGGACTTCTTGGTGCCAAAAATCTGCACGTTCATGTATTTGTTCCGCCGTTCTACCTGATGAAGTTGGTCGTTGCGCGATCTGCCTCGGGCGCGTTGATACCGGCGGCATGGCCTGCCTCGATGCAGCGCAGGAGCCAGGCCATGTTTTTGCCGATGTTTCGCATGGTGGCAAGGCCCTCGGCATCCCCATCGGCGTCGCCGGGCACGCGGCCAAACACGTTGTTCCAGTAGGTGGAAGCAACTACGGGCATCTGGTTGATGGTGAAGTACTTGTTGAGTACATCGAACGTGGTCGACGTACCGCCGCGACGGGCGACGGCGATGGCGGCGCCCGGCTTGTGCGCAAAGGCCTTGCTGCCGGCATAGAATGCGCGATCGAGGGCCGAAAGGATGCGGCCGCTGGGGTGCGCGTAGTAGACGGGCGAGCCAAAGACAAAACCGTCGGCCTGTTCGGCGGCAGCGATGAGCTCGTTCACCACGTCGTCGTCAAAGGTGCAGCGACCGCCAAGCTTGCCGCACTGGCCGCAACCGATGCAATCGCGAATGGGCTTGGCGCCCAGCTGAAACACCTCGGTATCAATGCCCTCGGCATTGAGCTGCTCGGCGACCTCGGCGAGTGCGCGGGCGGTGTTGCCGTTTGCCTTGGGGCTGCCATTGACCAAAAGAACCTTCATCACAAACTCCCTCTGCTTTTGGTGACTTCTGCAGAGGATTATCGCACGATGGGGGAGGCGGCGCGGGCGCGGTGCTAATCCAGTTTGGTACCTGGCACCTGCACGGCTTTCCCGAGCAACGCTTTGAGCTCGTTCAAAATGGAAACGGGCTGTCGGTCAACGCTGTTCAGATGGAGCGTGGCCACGCGAATGGGCGGCTGATATTCAAGCGAGCCGATGAGCACGGGAGAACCCAGGAATCGTTCGATTTCATCTGCGAGCTCGTCGATTGCCTCGGGGCCGAGCTCATCGAAAAGCGCCACGAACATTGGTCCCGTCGAGCGGAACAGGCGACCCTTGCCGCGCGAACAATCCATGAGGCAGGCGGCGCTTTCGGCGAGCACGCGGTCGCCTGCATCGAATCCAAAGCGGGCATTGACTTCGGCGATATCGTCGACCTTAATGGCAATAAAGCCTGCCTCGCGCGCCACGCGGCGCATCTCTCCAATAGCATTGACCAGCGCGTGGACATCGCCCAGGCCCGTTACCGAGTCGGTCGTATCTGCCAAGCTTCGGTTGATGATAATGCCCACGTACATGTTAGGTTCGGTATCGGTGCCGTCCAAGCGGTAGCCCGTGCAGTCGCAAAGCGCGTACGCTCCGGTGGCATCCATCACGCGGTACTGCATGTAGTGGAAGTGCCACGTGCCGTTTATCACCATGTCGAGCTCGGCGCGTACGTTGTCGCGGTCCTCGGGATGAACGCGGGCGAGCCACATATCGACCGAGTTAAAAGGGTGCTGGGAGGGCAGGTCAAAATCGCGCACGGCGTTGACCGACCATTGCGATTCTCCCGTATCGAGGTTAAGGATGAACGGATAGCGCGTCTCGGAGCTCATGGAGATCGCTTGGAATACGCGGTCGTTGCAGGGAAGCTGATCGACGATTGGGCGTTGCGGGGCGTCATCGTCTTTCGGTTGCTGCACACGATGCATAAGCTTATAGCGATACATCTTGCGATCGGCATCCATCGTCATCTGGCGACGCGTGTCGCCAGCAAGTGGATCGACGCGCGAGCAGCCAAAGCTAAAGCTGGCGATCATGGGCACCTTGCCACCTGAGCTCGCCTCGACCAGCCCGGCGCGTATCTGCTCCAAGCGCTGCTCGAGTTCAGTCTCGTTTGCGGAGAGCGAGATGAGCACAAACTCGTCTCCACCGATACGGAACAGCATCTCATCGTGCTCCATGGTTTCGGAGAGCGTGCGGCAGATGCTCAGAATATAGCGATTGCCTTCGGCGTGGCCAAACCTATCATTGCAATGCTTGAGATGGTCGATGTCAATATAGGCGCAGGTGAAGGGGCCGCCTTTGCGCCAGAGTTGCTCGACGTGACGGTCGAGTCCGCTGCGGTTGCCCAAGTTGGTGAGCGGGTCGATATAGGCGTTGCTCTCAAGCAGCCGGCGCTCTTGTTGCAGGATGGCATGCGTCTTTTTCAACTGCTCGCCAATGCCGCGCAACTCTACGGGCAGGGCGGCAACGTCAAGCTCGGCGGTCGAGACGCCATTCGCAAGTCGCTGGAGATAGGCAATAATCGATTGCTCGCCCAGGCGATATGGCTCGTTCATGATGAATAACCTCCTTGGGCGGAACAATGGTTTGTATCATATCCCCAATTCGGTTTGAATTGGGGATATAAGTTAGCTAATGGAGACAAATGCCCCCTTCGGCGGTGGCGTTTTGCTCGCGAGCGTACCAGTTGTTATTGCCACCATCGAGCAATGCCTCAAAATCCTTCGCCGGCATGGGGCGGTAGTAGAGGAAGCCCTGAGCGTAGCGGGCGCCCATTTGTCGTAGCATGCTCGCCTGCTCATTTGTCTCGACGCCTTCGACCACGACGGGCAGATGGAGCGACTGCGCCATTTCGAGCATCGATGAAATGATTTGCGTGCTGCGGCCTTGATCGCGGTCGGTGGGCACAAAGGTGCGGTCGAGCTTGATGACGTCGACGTTGACGTTCTTGAGCATCGCGAGCGTGGACTGGCCGGTGCCAAAATCGTCCATGTAGGTCGAGAAGCCACGGGTGTGCAGATCCGCGGTCAGCTTATCCACGGCCTCGGACTCTCCGGTATAGGCGGTCTCGGTGATCTCGATGTGCATGAGTTCGGGTGGCAGGTTGTACTGGGCGGCGAGCGACCCCATATGCTCGGCGACATCGCAGGCAAGAATGTCTACGCGCGACACATTGAGGGAAATCGGAACCACGCGAAGTCCTCGGTTGAGGCGCTCGCGGAGCCACATGGCGACGCCCTGCCAAACATATTTGTCGAGCGTCACTACAAAGCCGCTTTCCTCGAGTGCGGGGATAAACGTTGCGGGCGAAATGAGAGAGCCGTCCTTGTCAATCCAGCGGGTGAGTGCTTCGGCGCCAATAATCTCGCCGGTTTCCATATCGACCTGGGGCTGAAGATAGTACGTGATGCGACCATTTGACAGCGCGTACTGGAATTCGGTCAGCGTGCGGTTGGACACGATTTCGCGCTTGTACTCCTCGGGGCAAAAAATGGCAATGCGCTCCTTAAAGTCGTTTTTTGCGCGCCGATTGGTGAACATGGCCTTTGCCTGCGCATCGATGGTGATCTCCTCATTGGAATCGATGGGGTAAACGCCCATGGACGGCCAAAAACCTACGCCGCCATCATGCCTGGCTACTGCCTCGCGAACGCGGTTGAAGATTTGGTGGACGGTGATGTGCTTAAAGGGGATGAGTACGCAAAAGTCATCTTGGCCCCAGTACCCTGCGACGCCCATGTCGGCATTCTCGATGTCCTTGAGGACCGTGCCCACATCGGCAAGCAGGCGGTTGCCTTCGGCCTGTCCATACCATTCGTTAAACAGGCGCATGTGGCCCATGTCGACCGTGGCGATGCACCAGGCGCCGTCGCGCCTTGCCTCGAGAAAAGCGTTGGCGCGCCGCATAAACTCGCTGGGTCGGTAGAGACCGGTGAGCATATCGATGCGTTCGGCGATTGCGCTTTTGCGTTCGACCTCGGGTATAGGGAGGCTGTCGTTGGGGACAAGCCCGCCGGCTGTGCGAAGGCGACGATCGAGTTCGCCTAAAACGGCGGTCGCCTGATGGGTTAAGTGCTCGTAAAATGCCGGGACGACAAGACAGACGGGAGTAATGGTGTCGCCCGCGATTTGCACAGGAGCGAAAACGGCCTCTTTAAGGTGGCGGGTCAGTTGCTCGAATGCCTCGTGGTCCAAATCGTTGCTGAGCACGACAAACTGGACGCTTCGTGAACGGTAGACCCGGCTCCTGCCGCGGGTGATCGACAGCATGCGGCCCGCGTATTCGGCAAGCATGTTGTCGACAGCCTCGGCCCCGTAGAGCTCGTTGAGCTTTGTCGTGCCACGAACGCGCACCGCTATGAGCCCTGTCTTGCAACGGTCAAGGCGGCAGGTATCGATAGCGTTGACCAGCATGCGCTGCGTTCCGAGGCCTGTGGCGGCGTCGACGGTTTCGGCAAGTGAGTGGTTGACGAGCTCGCCGACATAGAGCGAGGGGACATTTCCGTCGCCGTCGATACGAAACCCGCGAGCACGGCAAAGGACGTAGTCGCCGACGGCGTTGCGCACACGATACTGCATGACTCGATGGTGTTTGGAGCCGTTATAGACTTGGTCGATGTCGTCGGTAAAAGCCTCAAGGTCATCGGGATGGACGCGCGTTTTCCAGTAATCGCGGCAGTTGTCTATGTGCTCCGAGGGAAGGCCAAGATCGCGCAAGGCACCTTGTGACCAAAGGGTGCGATGTTTGTCCAAGTTCTCGATAAAGAAATAACGACCTTCGTTGAGCATCGAAAAGGCGTCGAAAACGCGGTCGCTTATTTCGAAGTCGTCGGCGTGGACTTGCGTGATATTGCGTCGATCAAGGTACACGGCATGACGTAGCTTGTAGTCGTACATGCGATGGTCGGCATCGAGCGTCATGCGATTGGGGGCTTCGCCCAGGGCGGGGTCGGCATACGACACTCCATAGCTAAACGAGCGGGGCATCTCGGAATCGTCGTTTTTGAGCAGGAGCGTTCGGCAGTGTTCCAGACGTTCGGCGAGGTCGTCCTCGGTTGCAATCGTAGACAGGATGGCAAACTCGTCGCCTCCCAGACGAAATGCCGCCTCGTCTACTTTCATATACAGCTTAAGATAGAGGCTTACCTGCAAGATATAGCGGTTGCCCTCGTCATGGCCAAAGACGTCGTTGCAGTGCTTGAGATTGTCGATGTCGATGAACGCCATGGTAACGGGGATGTCCTGCTCCCAGAGCTCCTCGAGGGAGCGGGCAAAGCCGCCGCGGTTGCCAAGTCCGGTAAGCTGGTCGGTAAAGGCGGTCCTAATCAGATCATCCTGACGCTCGAGAAGGTCACGGACGGTCTTTTCGAGCGTTTCGGTGTAATTGCTGACAGTATCCATGTCGTAAGCGGCTTTCTGAGGTCGGGCGAATTGCGTCGGGCGAGCTCGTTGTGCACACGCGTTGTTGTTCGGCGCTTTGCGTGTATCCAGGCCCCCGCCTTGCTGCGTTGTTGGGTTAATTTACCGGCTAATGTTCGCTGTTGATAACTGCTGAGTAGTATAAACAACAGTGCAGAATTATATATGGGTGTACATGCTACGGGCGGCTATTATTCGCCAAACCGCAACGCCTGGGTGCGCATGAAAAATGCGACTGGGGCGGTATATGTTGACGGGTATACTTGTCCCGGTTTTAAACGCAGGAACGGAGATGGTCGCATGACACAGCCAAATAAGACGCGCACGGTGGGGCTTGCGCTCGAGGGAGGCGGCTACCGCGGTATGTATACGGCGGGCGTGCTCGACGTTTGGATGGAGCACGGTTTGACCTGCGACCATATGGTGGGTGTCTCGGCGGGCGCGGCGTTTGGCTACAACTTTAAATCGCTCCAGATCGGCCGTGCCATTCGCTATAACAAGGCCTATTGTGCCGATAAGCGCTATGCGGGTGTAGCAAGCTGGCTGCGGACCGGCGATATGTTCAATGCCGATTTTGCCTATCACGAGGTGCCTATCGAGCGCGATCCCATTGACTTGGAGGCGTATCGCGCCTGTCCCATGCGGTTTACGTGCGTGTGTACCGATATCGAGACGGGCAAGGCCGTCTACCACGACCTGCCCTATGGCGACGAGCGCGATATCGAGTGGATCCGGGCATCGTCGGCGATTCCTGTGGCGACGCGTCCCGTTGCTATTGACGGGCATAAGTATCTGGATGGTGGCGTGGCTGATTCTATTCCCAGTGCATGGCTGTTTGCGCAGGGGTATGACCGCAATATCGTGGTACTCACGCAGCCGGCGGGCTTTGTGAAGCAGCCCAACAGCGTGATGCCCATGCTGCGTCGCGTGTTCCGTCACTACCCGGAGTTTGTCGCAGCGCTTGAGCATCGGCATGAGGTTTACAATGCCACGCTCGATGACCTGGCACGTCGTGAGGATGCCGGCGATATCTTTGTGGTGCGTCCGAGCGAATCGGTGAAGGTGCCGTCGCTATGCCGCGAGCCCGATGAGCTCGAGCGCATCTACCAGATCGGCCGCCACGATGCGGAGGCGACTTTGCCGGCGTTGGAGGCCTACCTGGCGGGGTAAGGGTCGCATGCGGAAAGCGCGTCCCAGAATCTGCGCTCAGAACGGGTTGCAGTTTCCCAAACGGTGGGGTTTCGGAAAGTACATCCCGGAATATGCGTTCAGACTGGGACGCAGTTTCCCGTTGAGCCTCTATATGGAAAGCGCATCCCGGAATGGAGGTCCAAACTGGGATGCGCTTTCCATTGCTGAAGATATGAGGCTGAATCGGCTGGTCGGCCTATGCCTATGCCTGCTGCCAGGTGTCGACGAGCTCCTTGGCTGCGGCGTGGGGGTCGTCGGCGCTGCAGACGGCGCTCACCACAAAGAAGCCGTCGACGCCGGTGGCCTTAAGCTGCGGCAGGTCGGCCGTCTTGACGCCGCCGCCCACCACGATGGGCACGGGGCTTGCCGTGTGGAGTGCGGCCAGGTCCTCAAAGCTTTTGGTGATGATGGAGCCGTCGGCTGCGCGTCCGCAATCGCGTTTGGTCTCGGTCTCGTGGAGCGGGCCGATGCCCAGGTAGTCGACCAGGCTCATGTCGGCGGTCTTGACGTACTCGAGCATCTCTTCGCAACGGGCCGAAAGGCCCACGATGGCATCAGGGCCCAGAAGCTTGCGGCAGACTTCGACGGGAATATCGCTCTGGCCCACGTGAACGCCGTCGACGGCAATACCCTGCTCGCGTGCGGCGAGTACGCAGTCAAGGCGGTCGTCGATCAGCAAGGCGACCTGACCGGTCTTGCCGGCCTGTGCGATTGCCTGCGCGGCGTCGCCGGTCAGCGCAATGATCTCGCGGGCACTTGCCACCTTGGAGCGCACCTGAATGCAGGTAAAGCCTGCGTCGAGTGCCTGGGCCACCACATCGCCCACGGGGCGCCCGAGCGTGTTTTCGGGGCCGAGTACCAGATATGCCGAGATATCAAGGTTGTCGCGGATGCTCATCGTGCTTCCTCCTGCTTCTTGATCTGTGCTTCCATGCGCTCGAGCTTGCCGGTCATGGTGTCGGTAAATCCGGGACGAATATCGGCTTTGAGCACGACTTCGGTGCGGATGCCCTTGCTCGCCAACACAAAGGTCGCGTCGCGCACGACCTGCATGACCTCGTCCCAGTCGCCTTCGATCTCGGTAAACATCGAGGTGGTGCGGTTGGGAAGGCCGCTCTCGCGTATGACGCGCACGACCTCGGCGACCTCGGCGGAGAGCTCATCGCCGGTGCCGCACGGGGCGATGGCCACAGCGACGAGCGTGTTCATGCCGGTATTGGTTGCGGGATCGGACATGGCCTATGCCTCCTCGAGCTCGAGTTGGTTATCGGCAATGTCCTGGGCGGTTGCGCGGTAGAGCTCGTCGATAAAGGCGACCTTAAAGCTTGCCGGGGCGTCGGCGACAGCGGCGGCACGCGTGCCGGCCACGTTGTAGACGGCGGTGCCGCAGACGGCTGCCGTAAACGGGTCGGCGGCGCAGGCGTACACGGCCAGCACGCCGCCTTGCGAGCAGCCGCAGCCGGTGATCTTGGACATGAGCGGGCTGCCGCCGTGGGACTTGGCCACGGTCGTGCCGTCGGTGATCAGGTCGACTTCGCCCGAGACCACTACGGCGCCGCCGGTGTAGCGGGCGAGCGACACGGCGGCATCGCGGGCGGCGTCGACCGTGTCGGTGGTATCGACACCGCGCACGCGGCTCAGATCGGCCGCCTCGCCCTCAAGACCCCACAGGCCGGCGAGCGCGATGATCTCGGAGGCGTTGCCGCGTACGATGGCGGGTTTGTACTGCTTGAGCTCGTTTACCAGCTGGGTGCGCAGGCTACCGATGCCCAGGCCCACCGGATCGAGCACCCAGGGCTTGCCGGCGTCGTGTGCCGCCTTGGCCGCGCGGGGAATCGTCTGCTCGTAGATGGGGAAGAGCGTGCCCATGTTGAGATAGATGGCGCCGCCGCCGGCAACGAGCGCCTCGCCCTCGTCGGGCAGATAGACCATGGCGGCCGAACCGCCCACGGCGAGCTGTGCATTGGCGACAAAGTCGATCGTCACCGTGTTGGTGATGGAGCCGGCCATCGGATTGGTGGCGCGAATCTCCTCCACGGCCTTGACCATATGTTGCTTAAGCTGTTCCGAATCAATCACTGCACATGCCTCCTTGGCATAGAAAAGGGGCGCTGTGCATAGACAGCGCCCCTGTAAAGGCGGCATGCTCCCTACGCCAGCATTAACTGACAGGTTCAAAGGATTGGGCCCCATGCCCTCTCAGCCTTGTGGTTTGCACCGCCGGCACTCCCGCATCGAATCTGTTGTTCCCTATACTAGCGCACCTGCCAAAAAGGGACAGGTTTATTTTGGCAGGTCGTTACAATAGGTAGGACCGATACGAATGGGGGCCTTATGATTAAACTTGTGCTGACCGATATGGACGATACGCTGATTCCAGCCGGGCATGACGGAGCCAGCGACTACGCCATCGAGGGTATTCATGCCATGCAGGCGGCGGGTCTGCACTTTGGTCCGGTTTCGGGTCGTCAGCCGTCCGCGATGGGCTGGATGTTCAAAAACCGTTCCGAGTGTTTTTCGACCGGTGCGTTTTGTAACGGCCAGGTGATGTTTGTCGACGGCGAGGTTGTTGCCTCCCGTGCGAGCGACAACGGTGCCCTCATGCGTCTTGCCGACTATCTTGAGCAAGAGACCGACGATACCTATCTGAAGGTCTATAGCCTGGGCGATGACTTTTGGGGCAACGATGCCTACTGCGTGACGAGTGATCCCGAGCGCGTTCGTCGCGCCATGGAGTCGGGCGGCAACGCATGGCTCAAAGGCGAAGAGGCCCCGTGCCGTCCCGTCGTCGATGACGCGCCGGTGTTCAAGGCGAATATCTGGAGTGCCCGTTCGCGTGAGGAGCTCGCGGAGCTACGCGAGCGCGTTGCCGCTGAGGTGCCGGAACTCTCGCTTGTGTTTCCCAACAACCGAGTGCGCCTGTTTGACATCCTTCCGGCCGGTTGGGACAAGGGCTGCGCTGCGCTGGAGTTGGCGCGCGCTTTGGGCCTGACGCCCGACGAGGTGGCCGTATTCGGCGATTCCGATAACGATTTGCCCATGATCGATGCCGTTCCCAATTCCGTTGCAGTCGCCAATGCCAACGAGGCCGTCACGGCTGCCGCGCGCTGGCATATCGGCGCTGCGGCAGATGATGCGGTTGCCGGGGCTCTGCATCAGATTGCCGCCTGCGCCGCGACGGGGGAGATGCCGTCGTTTATGCGTCAGATGGACGCGACGGGTTTCGACGTCACGAACGTCTAGGGAGAAAGCCATGAAGCTCCAGCAGCTCAGATATGTCGTCAAAGTTGCCGAATGCGGCAGCATCACCGAGGCCTCGCGCCGGCTCTTTGTGTCGCAGCCTTCGATTACCGCGTCAATTCGCGATCTCGAAAACGAGATGGGTGTACACATCTTTGAGCGCACCAACAAGGGCGTCATTGTGTCCGAGGAGGGCGAGACCTTCTTGGGCTACGCGCGCCAAGTGCTCGACCAGGCCGATTTGCTCGAGGGTAAGTACAAGAGCGCATCCGAGCAGGTGCCGCATTTTAGTGTGAGCTGTCAGCATTATTCCTTTGCCGTTAACGCGTTTGTTGACGTGATCCGCGAGTTCGATGCCGCGCGTTACGACTTTACTCTGCGCGAGGAACAGACTCACGAGATTATCGAGGACGTCGCGCATATGAAAAGTGAACTGGGCATCCTGTACTTATCCGAGCATAACCGCGAGGTCATCGAGCGCATGCTCGCCGCCAACGAACTCGTATTCGAGGGGCTCTTCTGCGCCACGCCGCATGTCTTTGTATGCGCCGACCATCCACTGGCGGACCACGCCAGCGTGACGCTCGAAGATCTCGAGGACTACCCGTTCCTGTCCTATGAGCAGGGCAGCTACAACTCGTTTTACTATTCCGAGGAGCTGACCTCGACCTTTGAGCGCCGCAAGAATATCCGCGTGCGCGACCGTGCGACGTTGTTCAATCTGGCCATGGGCCTTAACGGCTACACGGTTTGTTCGGGCGTGATCAGCCATGAACTTAACGGCCCCGGCATTATCTCCATTCCGCTCGATGTAGACGAGTACATGGAGATCGGCATCATCACGCGCAAGAACACGACACTTACGCGCTACGGGCAGGCCTATATCGAAGCGATTCGTCAGCACATCTAGACTGCTGCGTTCTGCACGGGTCAAATCTCTTTATGGCAGTCCAAACTGATATAGGAAGCATCTATATCAAACTGTTATAAACATATATTTTACGATGTCCATATGAGCGCTCATACTCTGTCCCAGTAAAGCAACCAATGCAAAGGGAGATATCTATGAGCACTTCGATTCAACCGAACGCGCCGTTTCGCGCCGATATCGTCGGCAGTTTTCTTCGTCCGCAGGCTGTAAAGGACGCCCGTGCCGCCTATGTCGCGGGTAAACTCGACGCTTCCGGCCTTAAGGCCGTCGAGGACGAGGCCATCCGCGACTTAGTGGCCAAGCAGAAGGCTGCCGGCCTGCAGGTGATTACCGATGGCGAGTTCCGCCGCAGCTACTGGCACCTCGATTTTATGTGGGGCCTCAACGGCATTGAGCGCCGCGCCTCGCGCACGGGCTACATGTTCCACGATGAGGAGACTACCGCCGACACCGCCGTGGTAACCGGTCCCATTAGCGGCGAGAATCATCCGTTCGTCGAGCACTTCAAATTTATCAAGTCGCTCGAGGGAGAGGGCCAGGTCGCGCGCCAGACCATTCCGGCGCCGATCCAGACGTTCTCCGAAGTCACACTCGACCGCTGCGATGGCCAGCAGGAGAGTCTGCACGCCGTCTACAAGACCGACGAAGAGCTCGTCGGTGCCATTGCCGCAGCATACCGCACCGTGATTGCTGACCTGTATGCCGCGGGCTGCCGCAACATCCAGTTTGATGACTGCACCTGGGGCATCTACTGCGATACCGATTTTGTTGCCAAAACCGGCATGAGCCCGGTCGACCTGCAAAAGGTAAGCGAGCTGGGCGTGGCGCTCAACAATGCCGCCATCGAGGGCAAGCCCGACGATCTGGTTATCAACACGCATGTATGCCGCGGCAACTACCACTCCACCTACGCTTTTGAGGGCGGCTACGACCCCATCGCGCCGTACCTGTTTGCGCATGAGGACGTTGACGCGTTCTATCTGGAGTTCGACACGCCCCGCGCCGGTGGTTTTGAGCCGCTCAAGTACGTTGCTCCCGGCAAGAAGGTCGTGCTGGGCTTGGTGACCACCAAGGCGGCAGAGCTCGAGAACGAGGATGTTATCGTCGAGCGCATCCGCGAGGCGGCAAAGTACGTGCCGCTCGAGAACCTGTATCTGTCTCCGCAGTGTGGCTTTGCCAGCTGCGAGATTGGCAATAAGCTGACCGAGGACGAGCAGTGGGCAAAGATTGCGCTGGTCAGGCGTATTGCCGAGCGCGTTTGGAAATAGCGCTAGCGTTTGCAGGTGGCGGCGCGTGCGAGGTACTGCATATCGCGTACAATGGTTCGGATCGTATCGTTCGGGCAGGTTATCCGATATGCCTGATCGCCCTTCCATTCGAAAGGACTTCCATGTCCCAGTCTTCGACGCCCGCCGTCACCGATGCCATCTACGATGCATCGTCGCTCGGCCGCCCGCGCATGTTTGTGTTGGGTTTGCAACACATGTTTGCGATGTTCGGAGCCACGGTGCTCGTGCCCGTGCTCACCGGCCTTTCCGTTTCGGCGACGCTTCTGTTCGCCGGCATCGGCACGCTGCTGTTTCATTTTCTATCGCGCGGTAAGGTGCCCGCGTTCCTGGGCTCCTCGTTTGCCTTTATCGCGGGTTATGCCGCCATTGCGCCCAACGGCGAGGCTGAGCTTTTGCCCTACGCTTGCCTGGGCGTAGCTTGTGCCGGCCTGCTCTATCCGGTGCTTGCGGCCCTGTTCCGCGCCTTTGGCGCCAAGCGTGTCATGCGTTTCTTCCCGCCGGTGGTGACTGGCCCCATCGTCATTTCCATCGGCTTGATCCTGGCAAGCTCTGCCATTGCTAACTGCCAGACCAGCTGGTTTGTTGCTGCTATTGCCGTTGCCGTGATCATCATCTGCAACATTTGGGGCCGCGGCATGGTCAAGATCGTGCCGATTCTGCTGGGCGTTGTGGTGAGCTATGCCGTTGCGGCTGCGCTCGGCGAGGTTGATTTCTCGGGCGTTTCCGCCGCTCCGTGGGTCGGTCTGCCCATCGTGTGGGACAACACCGTGTTTGCACTCTTTGGGCCGCAGTTCGATAGCGGTCTTGCCACGACGGCCATCATCACCATCATGCCGCTGGCCTTCGCGACCATGATCGAGCATATCGGCGATATCTCTGCTATCGGTTCGACTTGCGAGCGCAACTACATTGCCGATCCCGGTCTGCATCGCACGCTGCTCGGCGACGGCCTTGCCACGATTCTGGCTTCGCTCTTTGGCGCTCCGGCCAACACTACGTATGGTGAGAACACCGGCGTGCTCGCCCTGACGCGCGTGTTCGACCCGCGCGTAATTCGAATTGCCGCGTGTTGCGCCATCGTGCTTTCGTTCTGCCCCAAGTTCGCGGCTGTCATTGCGGCCATGCCCTGTCTCTTATACACATCTGACGCTGCCGACGACTAGTCGAGTGTAGA
>USEK01000019.1 GCA_900553705.1 uncultured Collinsella sp. | reverse complement strand
GAGGCTCCGCCGCGCAACGCGCGCAGCGGAGCCTCTTTGCATGTCCGAGGACGTTCCGGAGAGAAGCCCCCGTCCCGCCCCCGGATTCCCGGTGGGAGTTCTAGACCTTGTCGGCCTTAGTACATACCGCCGCCCTGCTGACCAGCGGTAGCAGCAGCGATTGCGTCCTCAAGCTGAGTGTTCTTGGGGACATCGGAGACGGTAGCCTCGGTGATGAGGATCAGGCTGGCGACAGAAGCAGCGTTCTGCAGGGTGACGCGGCTGACCTTGACGGGGTCGAGGACGCCCATCTCGATCATGTCGCCCCACTCGCCGTTGGCAGAGTTGAGACCCTGGCCGGCAGGCAGCTCGGCAACCTTGTCGACCACGACAGCGCCCTCAAAACCAGCGTTCTTGGCGATGGTAGCGACCGGAGCGGTCAGAGCCTTCTTGACGATGTCGACACCGATCTTCTCCTCGGGGTCGTCGAGCTCAACGGCGTCGAGCGCAGGAGCAGCATCCATGAAGGCGACGCCGCCACCGGCGACAATGCCCTCCTCGACAGCAGCGCGGGTTGCCTGCAGGGCGTCCTCGACGCGGTGCTTGATCTCCTTGAGCTCGGACTCGGTAGCAGCGCCGACCTTGATGACGGCAACGCCACCGGAGAGCTTGGCCAGGCGCTCCTGGAGCTTCTCGCGGTCGAAGTCAGAGGTGGTGTTCTCCATCTCACCCTTGATCTGAGCGATACGAGCGTCGATGGCCTCCTTGGAGCCAGCGCCGCCGACGATGACGGTGTTGTCCTTGGAGATGGTGACGGACTTAGCGGTACCGAGCATATCGGCGGTGATGTCAGCGACCTTCACGCCCAGCTCGTCCAGGGCAGCCTGGCCACCGGTGAGGACGGCGATGTCCTCGAGGATGCGCTTGCGGCGATCGCCGTAGCCCGGGGCCTTGACGGCGCAGACGTTGAGGGCGCCACGGATCTTGTTGAGGACCAGGGTAGGCAGAGCCTCGCCGTCGATGTCCTCAGCGATGATGAGCAGGCCACGGCCAGCGCGCTGGACAGCCTCGAGAACGGGCATGATGTCCTGAACGCTGGAGATCTTCTGGTCGGTGATGAGGATGTACGGATCCTTCATCACGGCCTCCATGCGGTCGTTGTCCGTGACGAAGTAAGCGGAGACATAGCCCTTGTCGAACTGCATGCCCTCGACGGTGTCGATGGTGATGTCGAACGTCTGGGAATCCTCGACGGTGATGACGCCGTCCTTGCCCACGACCTCCATAGCCTCGGCGATCTTCTCGCCGACCTCGGGGTCACCGGCGGAGATGGTACCGACGGAAGCGATCTGCTCCTTGGTCTCGACCGGCTTGGCCTGCTTCTTCATCTCGGCGACGGCGGCGTTGACGGCCTTATCGATGCCGCGACGGATGGCCAGCGGGTTGGCGCCAGCGGCGACGTTGCGCAGACCGTCGTTGACGATGGCCTGAGCGAGCAGGGTTGCGGTGGTGGTGCCGTCACCCACGGTGTCGTTGGTCTTGGTGGCGACCTCCTTCACCAGCTGAGCGCCCATGTTCTCGATGTTGTCCTCGAGCTCGATCTCCTTGGCGACGGAAACGCCGTCGTTGGTGATGGTCGGAGCACCGAACGTGCGCTGCAGCGCAACGTAGCGGCCCTTGGGGCCCATGGTGACGGTAACGGCGTCGGCCAGAGTGTTGACGCCCTTGGCAAGCTTAGCGCGGGCATCGGTGTTGAACGTAATGTTCTTTGCCATGGTAGGTAATCCTCCAAAAGAAATGTGACTCGCGTCGCCGCTTCCGAGTCCTATGCGGCGGGCGCGTTCAAAGACGAATCAGAGATTCTGACGAGACTAGGCCTCGACGACGGCGTAGATGTCGTCGGCGCGCATCAGCAGATACTTCTCGCCGTCGACCTTGACCTCGTTGCCACCGAACTTACCGTAGATGACAACGTCGCCAACCTTGACGTCCATGGGGATGCGCTCACCCTTGTCGTTGACCTTGCCGGCGCCCACGGCAACGATGGTGCCACGCTGCGGCTTCTCCTGAGCGTTGCTGGCAATATACAGACCAGAAGCGGTCTTCTGCTCGGCCTCGTCGGGCTTGACCAGAACACGATCTGCAAGCGGCTTCAAAGACGACATGCTTGTCTCCTCCTTTTTGGGCCGCGCGGTTATACCACGCGAATTAACCCTTTTTTGTTTGCGTACGCGTTGAATGGTACCCACGAATGGCGGGTTATACAACACGGAGTCAAAAAATCTTATTTTTTGGCACTTAGATTTTCTGAATGCCGGGGGATAACTTAGAAGTGGCTCCCGGGGCGGACCGGAGGGCATGAAGTTTGCTGCTCTACAGTCCTGCGCAAGACGGAAAGCACATTAAGTGCTTTCCTTTGCGTGCGGAACTCGCGACAAACTTCATGCCCTCCGGTCCGCCCCGGGAGCCAGGTTGACTAACTAGGGCCCGGAATTCAGAGAAGTCAGTGCAGCAAAATGGCGATGCGGATGGAATGCACAAGATAGGAGCACGTTGTTGGGACGCGCTCTTTTAAGTTGCGGTGGAATAGTTCCTGTTTTTGAGCTTGAAGGCCGATTTTAGGGACTATTTCACCGCAACTGAGGTGTGGATGTGGGGTTAGCGCTCGTAAATCAAGTTACCTGCCAGGTAGGTGGCCTGAACCTTGGTGGCTTGCAGTTCTTGGGGGTCAACGGTGAGCGGGTTTTGGTCCAGGACTACCAGGTCGGCATACTTGCCGGGCTCCAAGCTGCCGAGGTTTTGCTCGTCGCCCGCTGCATAGGCGCTGCCCAGGGTGTAGTTGCGCAGGGCTGTTGCTGCATCGATGCGCTCGCTCGGTAACCAGCCGCCCTCGGGCCAGTGGCTTTTGGGGTCCTGGCGCGTGATAGCCGTGTAGAGCACGTTCATGCTTGTAACAGCTGTGATGGGGCTATCGGTGCCGAAGGCTTGTCGAATGCCGCGCTGCTTATAGGTTGCGAACGGCCACATGATGCGGCTGCGCTCCAGGCCCAGGTCGCGCTCCGGTCCACCCGGGTCGAGTGTAATGTGACAGGGCTGGCTCGAGGCAACGACGTTAAGCTTGCGTAGACGATCGATGTCCTCGGGCAAGAGGTTCTCCAGATGCTCGAGCGTGTTATGGCCGTGCTGGGGCAGGCCGTACAGTTCCGCGGCCTCCTCAAAGATATCGAGCGCGGCATGGATGGCACCGTCGCCGATGACGTGGATGCGCACGGTGTGACCGCGCTCCGCGGCAGCGAGGACCAGCTTGCGCATACGCTCGGCAGGAACCGTCAGACGGCCCTGGTCGCCCGGGAAGCGCGGGTTGGTATAGGGCTCGGTGAGATAGGCCGTGTGTTCGCTCGACACGCCGTCGAAAAACTGCTTAAAACCAGGCGCCGAGAGCAGCGCGTTGTTCGCGTAGCGGGTCTGCAACTCTTCCAAGCGCGACTGGTCATCCAGCAGCGTGGGGAACAGATGGGCTCGGATGCCCAGCTTGCCGGCTGCCTGCAGTTTGTCGTAGACGTCGTCGCGGATAAAATCGCAGCCCGGCATGGGCATGAGCGACATATCGCAGATCGAGGTGATGCCCTGCTCGGCCATACGCCTCATTTGATCGGCGTAAGCGCTTGCGATGCGATCCTCCCCCAGCCACTCAAGGCAGCGCGGTAGCAGCTGCATGGCAGCCGCCTCGTGAGCAATGCCCGTGAGTTCGCCGTTTGCATCCTTGTCGTAACTGCCGCCCGCTGGCGGCTCGCTGTCGCGAGTGACGCCGAGCGCCTCGAGTGCGCGGCTGTTGAGCCAAAGCGTGTGCCCGTCGCCCGAATACATAACGCAGGGACGATCGGGGAATGCCGCATCGAGCGACGCCTTGGTAGGATGCTCGGGCGGATCCCAACGGTAATCGCGCCAGCCCTGCGTCACAACCCAAGCGTCACTAGGCAGATCCTGGGAAAACTCGAGCGCATGTTGCACCAGCGCCGCCTCGGACGTGCCCATATCCATGAGCATGTACGGCGAGGAACCGACCGAGGTATGGAAGAAGTGCAGATGAGCGTCATGGAAACCGGGGCAGACAAACTGCTCGCCGTAGTCGATAACCGGCGTGGCGGCAGGCGCGGCGGCAATCACGTCATCGGGCGCACCGACTGCGACGATACGGTCGCCTGCGATGGCAATCGCCAGCTCGCGGGCGGTATCGATGCCGTCTTGCGCGGTAAAGACGTTCTTGGAGCGGATAATCCGATCGATATGTTGCATGGGCATCCCCATCTCTGGCAGGAAATTCAACACCCCCGAGTGTACTCCCCCGCCCTTGTAACAAAACCCCAAGCGGCAAACGGCAACTTTACCAGCCCTAGCGGCAGGTGGCATACTGGAGAGAGCCTGTACGATTTTGCGATCAACCCAGCAAGGAGCAAATCGACCATGACGAAGACCAAGGCACAGCAGATTATGGCGGCGACCGAGGCTCGCGCGGCTGACGACGTCACCGCAGCCATCAAAGATATCGCTACCGAGTTTGAGCCCTATATCATCAAGCAGCGCCGCCACTTCCATAAGCACCCGGAGCTGAGCCTCGCCGAGGAGCGCACGACCTCCGACATCGCCAACCAGCTTGACGCCATGAATATCCCCTACGAGCGTCCCCTTAAGACGGGCCTTGTGGCGACCCTTCGCGGCACCGCGCCAGATGCCTATCGCGAGGACGGCACGCCACGCCGCCGCATCCTGCTGCGCGCCGACATCGACGCCCTGCCCGTCACCGAGCAGTCCGGCGAGGAGTTCGCCAGCGTCAACGAGGGCTGCATGCACGCCTGCGGTCACGACTGCCATATCGCCATGATGCTCGGCACGCTGCAAATCCTGCGCCATATGACCGACGACATCCACGGCGAAGTCCGCATCGTCTTCCAGCCCAGCGAGGAAAACGGCCAGGGCGCCAAACTCATGATCGGCACGGGCGTGCTCGACGGCGTCGATGGCGCCTACGCCGCGCATATCTGGAGCGAGGTTGACGCCGGCACCGTGAGCTGCGAGCCCGGTCCGCGCATGGCCAATACCGACTGGTTCCGCATCGATGTCCGCGGTACATCGTGCCATGGCGCCATGCCCCAGCGCGGCCACGACGCCGTCATGGTTGCCGCCGAGATCGTCAACGCCCTGCAGACCATCGTCTCGCGCGAAATCAGCCCCTACGAGCCGGCCGTCATCACCGTCGGCGAGCTGCACGGCGGCACCGCGCGCAACGTTATCGCCGGCACGGCCTACCTCGCCGGCACAGTGCGCACCTACGGCGATTCGACCCACGAGGAAATGCCGGAGCTCATGCGCCGCATCGTGGAGCATACCGCGGCAGCTCTGGGCGCCGAGGCAGAGCTCACCGACTACACCATCGCCAACTACAAGGTCGAAAACGACGCCGCCTCGAGCGAGCGCTGCCGTCAGGCTGTAATCAAGTGCCTGGGCCCCACCGGCCAAGGCCATTATCGCGGCACGCTTTCGGGCGAGGATTTTTCGGAGTACCTGCGTCGCGTACCGGGCGTGCTCGCCTTTGTAGGTACGCGCAACCCCAAGATTGGCGCCACGTACGCCCAACATTCCTGCTTCTACAAGATCGACGAGACCGTTCTGGCAAAGGGCTCCATGGTGGCCGCCCAGTATGCTATCGACTTTTTGGCCGAGCCCACGCAAGAGGAGCTCGACGGCCCCGCGATTACCGCGGTCGCCGAAACCAACCCCGATCTGGCCGCCAAGTTGCGCTCTGCCAAGGCGACGACCGCCGAGGCTCGCGACGCCATCCATGATGCCCGAACGGCTCGCCATGCCGCGATCAAGGGCATCCACGAAGCCCGCGCCGCCGCTCGTCACGAGGATAAGCACGGCGAGTAGTCGTCACACCCATCCATAACAGCCTGATTAAAGCAAAGCGGGGGCGGACGTTTCGACACGTCCGCCCCCGCTCATTCTTCAAGCGCTATTTCTACCCCGTCCCCAAATGGCAGACGGCATGACTACTCGTCCTGAGGTTCCTCGTCGGAGCTTGGCTCGGACGCCGACTCAGGTGCAGGTGCCGGCTCAGGCTCAGGCTCAGGCGCAGGCTCAAGCTCAGATGCCGTCTCAGACTCGGGCGCCGGTTCAGGCTCGGGCGCCGGCTCAGGCTCGGTCGCGGGAGCGGGTGCAGGTGCCGGCTCAGGCTTGGGCTCGGACTCAGGTGCGGGCTCGGCATCCGGAGCGCTGTAACCCGAGGGAGCGGACTTCTTCTCGAAGGGCAATACAAAAGTCAGGACGTCGTCCTTGTCCTCGTCGGCCCACTCGCTTGCATAACGTGCAACCCAATAGCCAACGGCACGGTGCTTGAGCATCTTGCCAAAGACCGTAAGAAATACGGTGACAAAAGCGACCAGCACCAAGAACAGCGCGAGCGTGACGCCACCGCCGGTAACAATTGCCTCAATACCCGTAGGACGATAGTAGTAGCTATACATACCGACAGAGGCAATGGCGCCAAAGACGACCGTCAAGATCCATGTGACAACGTTGGCGACCAGGCCCGTCAAAAACTCGGGAAGGAACGAAGCACAGAACAGCTTGGTCTTGTTGTGCTTAAAGGCCGCCCAGACCTTATCGAGCGAAAACGCGCTCTCGACGCGCCCGGTCACCGCAAAGTGCATCACGGCAATGTCGGCGAACATCTTAAAGAAGACACCCAGAATCGCCGAGGCAATTAGCGCCAGGACAAGCAGGCCGAGCGAACCGAACAGCGCAGCCTCGAGCGCATAAGAGCCGTAATAAGAATACGAGCCCGCGGCGCCAATTACCACGCCCTCCACCAGCGAAAGTACTACACCGATAACGGGAATGGCAGCGATAACCTCGAGCACGACCGAAATAACGCTCGAAAAGACTCCAAGGCCAAACGATGTGGAACGCATCAACGGACGATCCATGCCGTCATCGACCTTGAGCGAAAGATCACGGCCCCACTCAATACCAAAGCCGGAACCGCACACGCTCGCAATGCAAGCTGCCAAAAAGCCGATGGCAGCCGCAATGCCGCCAATAACGGGAATAAACAACACGAGCACCGACACAACGCAAATCAGCGCCGGCAAAAACGCGATTTGGCATACACGCTGAAGCACGCCCGGAGTCTTGGTCATATCTTGGAACGCCTGAGCCACACAGCCCTTTGGCGCATTCGCCACGGGCGGCTGCGGAACAAACTGCTGGGGCTGAGGCTGTCCCTGGGGAGCGGGGCCAGCGGCACCGGCATTAGGAGCACCACACACACCGCAGAACTTGTCGTTATCGCCCATGGGGGCGCCACACTGCGAGCAGAACATAGAATCATCCCTTCGCATCTAGAGCGAATCACCTGGATCGCAAACGTTGTCTTTAGCATCATTATTGCCCAATGTGGGGTCAAATACTCAAAGATGACCGATTTGCAAGGTACACGGCGCCAGCAGGCGGTTCGTTGAATACGTCTGTGCTAGTTCGTTCCGCGGAAGCCCTTGCCGACGATCTCGGAGCTGTCGACGATCGTGATAAAGGCACCCGGATCGACTTCGCGCGCATAGCGGCGTAGTTGCACGGCCTCGCGACGGCTCAGCACGCTCATGATCACCGTCACGCACTTGCCCGAGAAGGCACCGTAGCCGCGGCTGATGGTCGCCGTGCGGTTGAGATGCTTGACGATAAACTCCTCGACCTTAAGGGGTTCGGAGCAAATGACCGTGCAGACCTTACGAAGATGGATGCTCTCGATGGCTTTGTCGACCACAAGCGTCTTGGCAAACAGGCCGAGCACGCAATACAGACCGACACGCGGGCCATACAAGAAGGCCGCGATGGTCACGATGCCGATATCGACCAGGAGCAGGGCGCGGCCAATCTCGAGCGTGGTGCGGCGCTTGAGGATCATGGCAAGAATGTCCGTGCCACCTGTCGAGGCGCCAATATCAAAGACGATGGCACTGCCGAGCGCCGGCAGAATCACAGCAAAGCACAGATCGAGCCACATATCGCCCGTCAGAGAGACATCGGTCGGAATAAAGAGCTCAAACAGCGAAACATAGGCGGACAGCGCAAACGAGGCGAAGACGCTCCACAGGATTGCCTTGCGCTCCAAAAAGATAAAGCCCAAAACGACGAGAACCGCGTTAATAATCCACATAAAGACGCCGACGGGCAGGGTCGGGAACAGCGTGGACAGAATGACCGACACGCCCGAGGTGCCGCCAAAAGCAAAGTGATTAGGGGTTTTAAACGCAACGATGGCAAAGGCCGTAAGAATCAGGCCCAGATTGAGCTCGGCAAAAAAGCGCGGAAAGCCCGGCTCCTGGCTGCGCTTTTGACCGGCACGCTCGCCGCGCTCGATATCGGTGCGATCAACCACACGCTCCATCGGCACCACGGGAGGACGATGCATCTCCTCGGCAGCACGCGATGCCGCCTCTGCCGCGGCGGCCTCAATCGCCCATGCCTTGCTTTCTGTTTCGTGCTCGTCGGCCATTACGGCAACCCCTCGTTAACAATTTGGAAACAATGCGTCCATTAGGGTAACGCGGAACGCGACGATTGCAACCCCTAGTTAGACGAGCGGTATGCCTACATCGGGGGGCATACAAATAACGGCCGGCCACGCTTTTGCTTGCGCGGTCGGCCGTTTAACGTTTTCGCAGATAAAACCTGCCAAAACAAACCTGTCCCTTTTTGGAAGGTTATTCGTGCTGGCTGGTGCGGTGCTCGTACTCCTCGGGGGTGATGACGTCCTCGATGCGCAGGTTGACGCCCGCCACCTCAAGGCCCGTCATCGCGGCAAGGCGCTCGGTGACGCGTGCCTTGACATCGTCGAAGATCGCGGGCGCATAGGCACCGTACTCGATAATGACGGAGATGTTGACGACCACGCGATTGTCATCGGTGACCTCGACCGTCACGCCCTTGGTCAGATTCTCGGCACCAAACTGCTCCTGCACAAAGTGCATGAGGTTACCCTTCATGCCCAGAACGTGCGGAACCTCGCGGGTGGCCATGGCAACGATCTTCTCGATCACACCGTTGGAATAGGTCAGCGAGTCCTCGGACTCGTCCGCCTCCTCGTCGTCCTCATCCTCATCGGACTCGACCTCGACAAGAGCCTCGTCCTCGAGCGTCACATCCTCGGCTTCGGCGACGACCGCCTCGTTCTCCTCGAGCTCGGTATCGGCTACATCGACCTTCGTGTTAAAAGCCATGGTTCCTCCTTATGCCTGCCGCAGATGCGACAGTCGAATACATATTAGCGGCCTATTAGCGGCCGCTAAACAGACGGCCGAAGAAGTTGACGATCCCGTTCTCGCCGTCGCGAATTTGGCCGATCACAGCGCCGATCAGCACGAAGAATGCAATGACGAGCGTGTCCCACAGGCCCAACGTGAGCACCAACACGGCGAGGATAAAGCCAGCGACGGCCCCAAGCGTGGTGTTGGGATGACGCACGGCATAGCTCCAGATGGCAGCGCCCGTACCCTTGATGAGACCCATAGCCTCGTCAAAATCCGCGGCTGCCGCGTCTTGTAACTCGGTTGCCTCTGCTTTGGAATCAACAGGTTCGTTCGCCGGCGTGGCGCTCTGGTCAATCGTCAGGCGCGGCGTACGAGCGGTCTTGTCTTGATTGGTATCACTCACCGGAAACCTCCACGGTCTGGACGGTAGTCTTGGACGGCAAAAAACGAACGCGTGCGGTCGTGCCCGGCGTGCCAAGCATGGTGTCGCAAGCTTCCTCGATGCGCCGCTGCATCGCAGTAGCCAGAGATGCCACGTCCTTATCGTCAAGCGCGATAGCCTCGACCTTAAATCGGACGTGCGAATCGTCGGAGCCTTGGACGCGGGCCTCGACATGCTCGACCATCACGCGGTCGTCGCGCTCGGCAGCAGCCCTAGCACACGAAGAAAGCGCCGCAAGGGTGACCTCGATATTGCGCTCCCCCGCCGGATGCACACAGGACGGCTCGCGACGAGCAAACATCAGGCGGAAGAAGCTTACCAGCACGCCGATCGCCACAACTCCGCCGCATGCCGTCACGACAATGCGCGGCATGGGGTCGCGCATCAGCAGCATAAAGCGATACGTATACGGCCCCCAAAACTGGCAGACAAGCGTACCCAGCGCCACGATGGCGGCGGCAAGATACACAATCGCTAGGGCTCGTTTGAGTACGCGCACGTGGCGCTCCCTTCAAATCTCGGCACTCGAAATACAAAACGGTTCGCATCATTATAAAAGAGCCGGGTCCGGTGCTCTACGCACGCGGATCCGGCTCATCTATTCCACGAGGCTTGCATGCTCGCTTCATTATGCCCAGATATGCACGGCTTAACCCGTGCGGGCGCTACTCCTCCTCGAGGGCAGCGATGACCTCGTCGGTCATGTCCATGGTGCTGTAAACATCCTGGACGTCGTCGAGCTCCTCAAGACGGTCGATGAGGCGCTGAACCTTCTTGGCGTCGGCGCCGGAGACCTCGGTCGGGGTGGTCGGGACCATGGTGGTCTCGGAGCCCTTGACCTGGACGCCCTGCTCCTCGAGCGCCTTGGAGACAGCCATGACCTCGTTAGCAGTAGTCCAGACGATCCACTCCTCGCCGGCATCCTCGTAGTCCTCGCCACCGGCCTCGGCGATGGCCATCATGAACTCATCCTCGTCACCGGCAGCACCGTTGGCGATCATGGTCTCCTTCTTGGCGTTCTCGTCCAGGATCTCCTTGGCGACGACGATCTGGCCCTTGCGCTCAAACTGGAAGGCAACGGAGCCGGAGGTGCCCAGGTTGCCACCAGCGTGGGAGAAGGCGGAACGGACATCAGCGGCGGTACGGTTGCGGTTGTCGGTCAGGCAGTCGACGTAGACGGCGACACCGGCGGGACCGTAGCCCTCGTACACGATGTTCTCGTAGACGGCGGCATCGGCACCCGAACCAAAAGCCTTGTCGATAGCGGACTTGATCTTGTCCTTAGGCATGGACTGAGCCTTGGCCTTGGCAACGGCAGCGGCGAGGCTGGCGTTGTTCTCGGGCAACGGGTCACCGCCGAGACGGGCAGCAACGGTGATGTTGCGGCTGAGCTTGGAGAAGAGGGCGGAACGCTTGGCGTCCTGCGCGCCCTTACGATGCTTGGTTGTGGCCCACTTAGAGTGTCCGGACATACGTGTCTCCTATCGGTTTCGACCTAAAGCCCAGCGCAGATGCTCGGGCAATATAAACAAACGTCGTTATGATATACCTACTGCCCTGCGAGATAAACCCCAAAATGAAGGCGTCGTGATGATGTCCCCTTTGGTGCAAAGAAACCTGGCCCTCAATGCACCAAATTAGAACCAGAAGAAGTCGCTGCGGGTGACGGTGGCGCCGATGGCGAAGGGCATGCAGGCGATGACCGGATACAGGTAGCGCATGTAAGTCGAGCCGTTGCACGGGCCAATCAGGCACACAGCGAGCACGCCCAACAGCGGCACCCAGATCGCCAGCGCACGCCATGAATGACGACGCAGCAAGTAGACCACCACGGCGATCATGATCCACACATAGGTGGCCGAGCTCATGGTGAGCGAGATAAAGGGAACACGCTGCACCGCCACACGGTACAAATTGATCAGGTGGTCGCACCAGCGCACCACGTTGCTGTCAACCGGATGGAAGTCGAAGTACTTGAGGTTATCGGGTTTTGCCATAATCTCGGCACTGCGCGCCGTGCTGTAGACCCACGCATCGCGGGCACTCGGATAAAAGTAGCCGTAGTAGTTATTGATGAGCGCCGAGATATAGCACTCGGGATCCTTTTTGAACATCTGGGCCCACACCTCAAAATAGGCCTTGATGTCCTCCTGCGAGGCGTACTCGTTGAAGCAATTTTTGACAGCGTCCGACTTATCCGGGTTGTAACGGCGGCCCAGATTCTCGTACTTGAGCACACGGTCGATCACGGCACGCTCTTCGTCGGTCACCAAGCCGTCGCAAGGAGCCTCCACGATGGTGCCGTCCTCCTTAACCGTGGGGTTGACACCCGAGTTGAGGCCGTCGTGCTTTTGGACGAAACGAGCCGTCTGCTGGAACGGAATCGAGAGGATTTCGCGCTTGGAACCAGGCGTGATGTCGTGCGCCGGCATAAAGACCTTGGTGAAGTACATATTGGAGGCAAGACAGAGCGCAAGCACCGCAAGAACGCCCACCCAGCGGAAACGCGGGATGGCGCCCGAAGGCTCAGCACCAGCCTGTTTGGCCGCACGACGAGCCACATGCGCGTCCCACGCGCAAAACGCCGCCGCGATCACGCATGCCGCCAGGGGAAACACCAGGCCGCCATTGCGCAGAAACGTGGAACCCATGGCGCCCAGAGCGAGCAGCAGCCAGTCGTGGCGCGCAAAGAGCACAGGCCTCTGTTCGCCTGCACGCTCGACATTGGCATCGCGACGGGGCAGGCCGCAGGCCACGAGCTTCACGGTCTGCACCAACAGCACCAAAAACGCGTCGGCAAACAGCACGTCTTTGGTAAGCAAGGCCGCGTAGTTGGAGAACATGGGCATAAACACAAAGAACAGCAGGATTACGCCGCGGACCGGCAGGCTCACGCCCAGCTTGCGCAGCGACGAGATGGAATAGGCCATGCAGGCGGCCGTAATGACGAACTGAGCGCAGGTGTAGATGGCAAGACCTGCGTTGGCGCTGTTGAACAGTGAAAGCCCCAGCTGGACGCACGAACCGATGATAGCCGTATGCACCACGGGGTGATGTCCGTTGAGCAGCACATTGGGATTGAGCAGACGCAGGTAGTCACTCGTGCCGTTGGGGTAGTTGAACCACTGGCGAATCTGCGCACCCGTATCTCCCATAAAAAGGCCGGGCAGCGAAGCGATGAGCGTGGGCGCCCAGGCGACCATAAGCACCAGGAAGGGCCCGGCAAAGGGATGGACCGAGAGCACGGCGTGAGCCACACGCCATACGCGGCCAAAGTGCGCTTCAGAAAACGGAATGCGCCGAGAGCTCAGCCAATCTAGACACTCAAAAGCCAGATAGAAGGCAACGACCGCCAAGAGCATCCAGCCCGCACCGCCTATCCAGGCACAGATAATGCGGGCCTTGTCGCCGAGCACGATCTCGGCCGAATCGGTGAGGTCGTAGCTGCGGCCAAACACCATGCAGACGGCAAAGAACAGCGACGGAAGGATCACCGAGGGACGCCAGGCGTCGCCGCGGCCAAAGAATACGTAGCGAAACGGCAGCGTGAGCAGGCAGGCAAGCGCAAGCAGCATGACCGCGTCGGTATGGCCGGCAAACGAGAGGAGCACCTCGTAGCACACGTACAGCATGCCCGAGGCTTTGGGGTCAATTGCCAAGACTGCGTTGCTCGACACCGGGGCGGGATCGATGGAAAACGCCGTGGTCGCCAACAGCGCGAGCAAAAATGCGATGAGCGTCTGCTTGGCGGGGTAGCGCTTAAACCAGACGATGCGGGCAGCGTCGCGCGCAGCCGTTGTGGAGAGATCGGAATCCTTCACAGTCCAAAGAGCCTTTCTAGAAACCTGCCAAAAAGGGACAGGTTTATTTTGGCAGGTTTTATCTGGGGAAACGTTGCTGTTCTGTCATCGTTGCCCAGCAAACCACCACAAAGGTGCCTGTCCCCTTTGTGGTGGTCTTGGTTAGGCGTCGAGGTAGATGCGCTGGGGGCGATTGCGGTGTCGGGCGAAGATGATGAGCGCCAGGCCGGCGATCACGAGCGGCAGACTCAGCAGCTGGCCCATGGTGATGACGCCTCCCAGCAGATAACCCAGCTGGGCATCGGGCACGCGCACGAACTCAACGAGAAAGCGGACGATGCCGTACCCCATCACGAACACGCCCATAAACGTACCCTGGGGCAGCAGCGGCTTTTTGCGGCTGAGCACCTGCAGAATGCAAAAGAGCACGATGCCCTCAAGAAATGCCTCGTAGAGCTGGGAGGGGTGACGCGGCATATCGCCCGCAGTCCCGCCAAAAACCACACCCCAGGGCAGATCGGTCGGCTTGCCCCACAGCTCTCCGTTGACAAAGTTGGCACAACGGCCCAGGCACAAGGCCAGCGGCGCGCCTATGACGGCAAGGTCTGCCAAAGTCCATGCGTCGAGCTTATACATGCGGCACACGATGATGCCGCCGATAATGCCGCCCACCAGGCCGCCATGGAAGCTCATGCCGCCCTCGTTGGTGGCAAAGATCTCGAGCGGGTGCGCCCAGTAGTAGCCATCACCGTAAAAGACGACGTAGAACAGGCGCGCACCGATAATGAGGCCAAAGACCACGCCGACCACGACACTCGTCAGGTCATCAATCGTGATGTTAAAGCCCCAGCGACGCTGTGTGCGGTACATGACAACCGCCGTGAGCAGGGCGCCGACCACATAGGCCAGACCATACCAGTAAATCGTGATAGGCCCCGCCGAAATCGCGACGGGATCAAGCATATGGTAGAAGTCGTTGAGCATGTCGACCCTCCTACTCCCTACATACAAATGCGGCCGCGGGCCTTACGCTCGCAGCCGCATATTTGGGCGTAACGTCTATGCGGAGCGTACCGTCCGCAGCTTTCGCATCTTAGAACGGCGCGTACTCGTCGTACAGGTCGTCGGTCTCGCCGGAGGCATTGACCTGCTCGACACGGGTAACGCCGGGCACGTGCTCCTTCAGGATACGCTCGATGCCCATAGACAAGGTCAGCGAGCTCATGGGGCAGCCGGCGCAGGCGCCCTGCAGCTCCAGCTTGACGACGCCCTCGTCGTCGACGCCAACATACTCCATATCGCCGCCATCGGCCTGCAGGTTGGGACGAATCTCTTCAAGAACCTTCTTAAGCAGCTCTTCGTTAACAGCCACAGGGGCTCCTTTCTCACAATAACGCGGGCACGCCCGCGGACAGAAGCTATGTTACTACAGCCATGTACCCGCTCACGAGCCGTCCATGCGCGCAGACGCGACTTTCACGAGTAGTCAATTTGGGACGGGGCTCTTTGAGCTGCGTTCGTCGTCAGATAGCGACAACGCATGATTACTGTCGAGCCTGTCCCCCGGTACCAATCTGAACATCGACGATGACCTGGCGGTAGCTGATGCCGCAAGAGTCAAGAATGCGGCGGCTGATACGGCCATCATCGGTGTCGGCGTACTTGTTGTCCAGGTAGACAACCTCGCCCACGCCCACCTGCGCCAAAATCTTGGCGCAGTCGTGGCACGGAAACAGCGTGACGTAGACCGTGGAACCCTCGAGGTCCTTGAGCGAGCCACGGTAGTTGAGCACGGCGTTGGCCTCGGCATGGACCACGTAGTTGTGCTTGTCCTGCAGCGGGTCGTCGCTCGTACCCCACGGGAAAAAGTCGTCGTTGAGCGCCGAGGGTGTACCGTTGTAGCCCACCGAAAGGATGCGGTGGTTGGTGCTGGCGATGCACGCTCCCACCTGCGTGTTGGGGTCTTTGCTGCGGCGCTGCGCGGCGATGGCCACGCTCATAAAGAACTCGTCCCAGCTAATGACGTCCAGGCGCTTGCCTGACGAAGTTTGATGAAGATCGTCCGACATGGCAGACACCTCCGAAATCGCAATAGTTTGACCCATTGTAGCAGGTGGAAGGTGGAGACGTTTTTGTCCCATCGCCCCCATCGCTACGCGCGGCGTGGCTTTTGGTTGATGTGGTAGAGCTCGGCGAGACCCCGCAACGTCAGCGCATCGTCGACCGTCAGGCTATGGCCGACAAGGGCCGCAAGCGCCTCGGCATCGTCGCCGGTAATGACGATGGGCACGCTGCCCTCCCCCGCGGCCTTGGTCGCGCGCATCTCGGCGAGCACCATGTCGAGCATGCCGTCGATGCGGGCCACCTCGCCCAAGACCACGCCCGAGCGCATGGCCTCGCGCGTGTT
>USEK01000018.1 GCA_900553705.1 uncultured Collinsella sp. | reverse complement strand
AGATCTACACTCGACTAGTCGTCGGCAGCGTCAGATGTGTATAAGAGACAGAAGGCAGAGAAGGCCGAATCCACCGACGTGCTCGTGGCGGACTTTGACGACGACGAGGATGCCCGCTGGTTTGCCGTGATGCTGCTTGGTTCCAAGCAGGCCTTTATGCATGAGGTGGGCCGCGAGGAGGGCGAGGTGCGCAACGACATCGCGCGCCACTACGCTATCCTGCCGAATCCCTCCCAAAAGGTGCCGAGTTACGCCATCGTGCGCGCGAGCACCATGGAGATCGGCTATGTTGACAAGAAACGCAAGATTGCCGGTGAGGACCGCATGCTTATCCCCGATGGCCTGCTGCAGTGCGACACGGGCGTATCGGGTAAGGAGGTCATCGACACCGTGACGCGTGTGGTCGAGGAGGTTGCCGAGGAGCACGGCGCCAATACGGCCGTGGCACTCGCTAAGGTCAAAGCCGCTGTTGCCGAGAAGGTCGAAGACGACGAGGAGCTGCCGCCTTGGGATATCGTCGATGAGGTCTTTGAGGACGAACCGGTTATCAAGGAGAGCGTGCGCGCGGCGCTGACCGAGGAGAAGGTGCCTGAGCGTGTGCCCGTGGAGCGTAAGCAGGTCGAGCGTGCGGCTGTGCGCAATCATAAGATTCGAACCGATACGGGCATCGAGATCAGCTTCCCGGCCGAGATGGGCTCGAACTCCGAGTACATCGAGTTCGTCAACGAGCCCAACGGCCTTATCTCCATCGAGCTCAAGAACATCGGAAGCATCGAGAACCGGTAGCACAATAGTTTTTTTAAGAAAAATCTGGATTATATTTTGAAGTATAATTTGAAATATAATCCAGATTATTTTTTGGAGGTCCAGATGTCCCCACTTGTTCTGGAAAAACCGGTGTTTACAAAAGACCAGGTTGTCTCTGCCACCGAAGCGAGCAAGTCCTTATCTACCATTCGCAAGCGTGCTAAGCGCGCGCCGCAGTTTATCGCCGATCATAACGACATCGATACCGTGATTATCGACTACGCTGCCTATGAGGAGATGTTCGGCGCACTGCAGTACCTTCGCGAACTTGAGCTTGATCGCATTGCGACGGATCGAATCAAAAACGGACCGCACGAGTTTATTCCGTTTGAAGATGCTTTGACCCCAGAGGAACTCGAGGAGTTTGAGTCGATGGATCCCGATGCGATTTCGGATGAGGATCTTTTCGAATGAGCGGGCACTTTGTCGTCGGCTTTTTGAATCGAGACGTCGAGAAGGAATATCAAAAACTAGATGGTTCTCAGCGAAGGCTCGTCCGCATTGCAGTGGCGAAATTAAAGACGCGCGCCGATGAAATCGGAATGCCGCTTCACGGTGAGCTTGCCGGCTGCAAAAAGATTAAATGGCGAAAGGCGGGACTCCGGATGGTGTTCCGAATCCGAGAGGACGGAACGGTGGAGATAGCAGAGATCGTGGCAATAGGACGGCGCGATCATTTCGAGGTCTACAAGACGGCTGCCGATCGTTTGTCGAAGCATCCCGCCATGGTTGAATATGACGGAACCCTGAGATAAAGAAGGCCGAAGCCCCGATGGTGCTTCGGCCTTTTTTGTTTTCGGCTTGGTTGCTGACATTGCGCCGCAGGTTGAGCATACGTCAGCGAAAACGCCCCTAGGCGAGCAAGGTGACGTGAAAGAGGAGGGAAGCGTACTTCGGTACGCGACCGACGATTGAACGTCAGATTGCCGCTTAGGGGCGTTTGCAGCGTCGAGCTGTTACGCGGTTTGGTAAAACCGCGTAACCCTACAGCTGGCGCAGGCCCTCTTCCAGGCCGGTCTTGCTGTCGGTCTTTTCGTCGCGCATCTTGATGACGCGGGCGGGGATACCTGCCACGACGGCACCGGCAGGGACGTCCTCGACGCACACGGCTCCGGCGGCAACTACAGCACCCTTGCCCACGTGCACGCCCTCCAGGACCACAGCATTGGCGCCGATCATGACATCGTCCTCGATGATGACGGGCGTGGCGCTTGCGGGCTCCACGACGCCCGCCAACACGGTGCCGGCGCCGATGTGGCAGTTCTTGCCCACGGTGGCGCGGCCGCCCAGCACGGCGCCCATATCGATCATGGAACCCTCGCCGATAACGGAGCCGATGTTGATGATGGCGCCCATCATGATGACGGCACGGTCGCCAATCTCGACGCGGTCGCGGATGATCGCGCCCGGCTCGATGCGAGCGTTGATGCCCTTAAGGTCGAGCATGGGCACGGCGGAGTTGCGGCAGTCGTTCTCCACATCGTAGTAATCGATGGAATCGGCATTGGCATCAAGGATGGCCTTAAGCTCATCCCAGTCGCCAAAGACGGTCTTGCCACGACGACCGCCGTAGACATGTGCGTCGCCCCAGGCAACCTTCATGCCCGGCTTCTCGCGCACGTACAGCTTGACGGGCGTCTTTTTTGGCGCGGTGGCGATGTAGTTGATAATCTCCTGTGCATCCATCTCGGCTGCGTTGCTCATTTGCTATCTCTCCTTTGGGTGGATTCGGTTGATACCTGGTTAGGCAAACATGACCTGGTCGAACGTATAGAAGCCGGGGTCGCGGACGACGAGCTTCTGGGCGGCGGCCAGGGCGCCGTTGACGAAGATCTGGCGGCTCGTGGCACGGTGTGTGAGCGTGACCTCCTCGTCCTGGCCAAAGAAGCTCACCTCGTGCACGCCGGCGACGGTGCCGCCGCGCAGCGAGTGCATACCGATTTCCTTGGGGTCGCGCGCTCCGCACATGCCCTCGCGTCCGTAGACGGGGTGGTAGCCTGCCTCGGGCTCGGCCTCGACTACGGTGTCGAGCAGCAGCTTTGCGGTGCCGCTGGGGGCGTCGACCTTTTGGTTGTGGTGAGTCTCGACAATCTCGCAGTCAAAGCCGGGCAGCTCACGCGTGGCCTGGGCCACTAGATGATGCAGGGCTGCGATGCCGATGGAGTAATTGCCCGAGTGCATGACGCGGGTGTTCTGGCCCAGCTCACGCAGGCGATCCATCTGCTCGGGGGTGTAGCCTGTGGTGCCCGAGACCAACGCCGCGCCCGTGCGCTCGACATAGGCGACGATGGCATCGAAGGTCACGACGTTCGAGAAGTCGATAATCACATCGGCAGCCGGTGCGTTCTCGAGCTCGCTCAAATCGAAGCCAATCTGGGCCACGATATCAAAAACGGGCTGCCCGGCGGCATCGACAATGCTTTCGGCGGTGGTGCGGATGAGCGAGCCCATGCGGCCCGTTCCCATAATGACGGTCTTAATCAAGCAGACCAGCTCCCTTCAGAGCATCGGTAAGTGCGGATCGCGTGTCGTCTGCCATGGGGCACAGCGGCATACGGTAGTTTGCCTCGATCATGCCCATCTGGGCGAGCGCTTCCTTAACGGGGATGGGGTTGACCTCGCTAAAGAGGGCGTTGATGAGCGGCTGGCCGGCAATCTGGATATCGCGGGCGCGCGCTACGTCGCCGTCCAGATAAGCGCGGCACATGTCGTGTACGAGCTGCGGCTGCACGTCTGCCCACACGCTGATGGTGCCCGAGGCGCCCAGGCTCATGAGCGGCACGGTAAGCGCGTCCTCGCCCGAGTACATGCGGAAGTCGTCTGACAGCAGGTGGGCGATCTTGGCCGCGTAGGCGACGTTGCCCGAGGCCTCCTTAATACCCATGATGTTGGGGTGCGCGGCCAGGCGCTCTACGTTGCGCTCGCTGATACCGCAGCCGCAGCGGCCGGGGATGTTGTACAGGATGCAGGGGATGTCCACGGCATCGGCGACGGTTTTAAAGTGCTGATAGATACCCTCTTCGTTGGACTTGTTGTAGTAGGGGGTGATGAGCAGCAGACCGTCGGCGCCCAGGCCCTGATAGGTGAGCGACTTGGTGAGCATGGTCTGCGTGGAGTTGGAGCCCGAGCCGGCGATGACGGGGACGCGTCCTGCAACATGCTTGACCACGGCGGCGACGACGGAGTTGTCCTCGTCGTCGGTCATCGTGGCACTCTCACCGGTGGTGCCCAGGGTGAGGATGGCGTCGGTGCCATTTTGCAAGTGGAAATCGATAAGGCGCTCGAGCGCGTCAAAGTCGACGCTGCCGTCCTTTTTAAACGGCGTGACAAGGGCGACGATTGAGCCCTCGAGGTTGCGGATATCCATGTTCTTCTCCTTCGCCTCCGCGATCTGGATGCGTTTGTTCCATTGAGCTGCGACTGCCAGACGCTCGTCTTGGGCGCGACGGCGGGCACTTTCGGCGCGCGACTTGGCCAGCAGCTCGCGGCCGCACGGCAGCACGTCGAGCGTGGCAAAGTAATCGCCCGGGCGCTCGGCGCGGCGGATGAGGTCGGCCGCGCCATCGGGGCGCAGCAGGACCTCGGCCGAGCGCAGCCGTCCGTTGTAGTTGTAGCCCATGGAGTAGCCATGCGCACCGGTATCGTGGATTACAAGCAGGTCACCCATGTCGATATGCGGCAGCTTGCGATCGATAGCGAACTTGTCGTTGTTCTCGCATAGGTTGCCCGTGATGTCATAGGTGTTCGTGACGGGCGCTGTGGCCTTGTCGGCGCCGCCCGGCTGACCCATCACCGTAATGTGGTGGTAGGCGCCATACATGGCAGGGCGAATCAAATCGACGGCGCTTGCATCGACACCGATATAGTCCTTGTAGATCTGCTTCTCGTGGATGGCCTTGGTGACCAGGCAGCCGTAGGGGCCCATCATAAAGCGGCCCATCTCGGTGCAGATGGCCACATCGCCCATGCCGGCGGGGACCAGGATCTCGTCGTATGCCGCGTGTACTCCCTCGCCGATGGCGTGAATGTCGTTGGCCTGCTGCTCGGGCAGGTAGGGGATGCCGACGCCGCCGGACAGATTGATGAAGGCGACGTGTGCGCCGGTCTCGCGCTCCAGGCGTACGGCAAGCTCAAAGAGGATACGCGCGAGCTCGGGGTAGTAGTCGTTGGTGACGGTGTTGCTGGCAAGGAATGCGTGGATGCCAAAGTCCTCGGCGCCCTTGGCTTTGAGCATGCGGAAGGCCTCGAAGAGCTGCTCGGTGGTCATTCCATATTTGGAGTCGCCTGGGTTGTCCATGATGCCGTTGGAGAGCTGGAACAGGCCGCCTGGATTAAAGCGGCAGCTGACCGTTTTGGGGATGGGTCCCGCAACACGCTCAAAGAACTCGATGTGGCTGATGTCGTCAAAGTTGACGATGGCACCCAGCTTGTCGGCGAGCTCAAAGTCGGCAGCCGGCGTATCGTTGGACGAGAACATGATGTCGTGTCCCGTGATACCCAGCGAGCGGGCGATCATGAGCTCGGTATAGCTCGAGCAATCGCAGCCGCAGCCGTATTCGTTGAGAATGGAGATGAGCGCCGGGTTGGGGTTGGCCTTGACGGCAAAGTATTCCTTAAAGCCCGGGTTCCATGCAAAGGCGTCGCGCACTTCTTGTATGTTGCGGCGGATGCCCGCCTCGTCGTATAGATGAAACGGCGTGGGGAACTGCTCGACGATATGCTCGAGTGTCTCCTTGTCCACAAACGGCTGCTTGGCCGCATATGCCTCGTTGGGGGTCAATGCCATGTCCCGTAAACCTCGCTATCCAGACGGCGCCATCTGCGCATCGAATCCGCATAGCGTGGACCCAATGTCCGGATAGCGCTCCCGCATTGCTGCAGACAGTCCTGTGGGTGTTTCCCACAGGCCCACCAGGTTGTTCGTGCCCGTAAAACCCAGTTCGGCGGGTTTCGCCTCCCCACGGGGTCAAAGCCTGCCGGCTCGCCCGCGGCTCTTCGTGCCCGCGCCTCTATCAAGTGGTAAAGACCCTATCACGTTGCACTTTACCAAACAAGAGTATTCGTATATAACGTTTAAAAAATGCAGGGATATGCTGGAAACATGTGCGCCACAATCCTGTATCACAATAAGTTGCAACAGATGTGCCTCACGAAGGGATCCTCTATGACCGAGCTCCAAGAACTCCGTCGCTATCGCCGCGATCTCCATCGCATTCCGGAGCTCGATTTCGATCTTCCGCAGACTATCGCCTATATCGAGGGCGTGTTGGCGCCGCTCGCTTGCGAGGTGACCCATCCGTGCCCCAGTTGCGTCTGCGCTTTCTTCGACGCTGGCGTTGGTGCCGCGCATGCCACGGCGATTCGCGCCGATATGGATGCGCTGCCCATCGCGGAGGCGACGGGTGCGGATTTCGCCTCGACGCATCCCGGCAAGATGCATGCTTGTGGACATGACGGACACATGGCTATGGCACTTGCCGCCGCGACGTATGTCGACCGTACGATTCGCGAGCAGCCGGGCGCCATTAAACGCAACGTGCTCTTTGTGTTCCAGCCGGCCGAGGAAACGACCGGTGGCGCCAAGACAGTGTGCGAGAGCGGCGTGTTCGAGCGCTATGGTGCCGACCGCATCTTCGGCTTCCATGTGTGGCCCGATTTGCCTGCCGGTACGTTGGCGAGCTGTCCCGGTCCGCTGCTAGCGCGTTCGAGCGAGACACATGTGCACATTCACGGGACGAGCATCCATATCGCCAAGACCTACGGCGTTCCCGTTGGCGAATCGCACGATGCGGCATTAGCGGCTGCCAAGTTCTTGGTTGCCGAGAGCGAACTGATGGATGAGCTGGGTGCCGATGAGCCCTGCATTGGCAAGTTCGGCCTGCTGCAGGCGGGCACCGTCTGCAATGCGGTGGCGGGGGAGGCCCATGTTGCCGGTAGCTTGCGTGTGTTTACGGACGCCATGTTCGACCGTGCGCGCGCGGGCGTACGCCGTGTGCTCGACGAGGCGTGCACCGCAACGGGCTGCACGTATGACCTCGACTTTGCCGAGGGCTATCCACCGGTCGATAACGACCCCGAGCTGTTTGCCAGCGTCGCGCCTGCCTTGTCCGAACTGCAACTTGTGGACGAGCCGCTGCTAATCGCCGAGGATTTCGCCTTCTATCAGCGCTATCTGCCGGGCGTGTTCTTCTTGCTGGGCACGGGCGTTCCTGTCAGTCAGGATAATCCGAGCGACGCCGAGGGCTGCCCTGCCTATGCCACGAGTGCCCTGCATACTGACACCATGCTCTTTGACGAGGAAATCCTACTCACGGGCCTCGATGTCTACAAACGATTGCTTTTGCTTGACTAAGACGTGAAGGACTATTTGTTCTAGAAAATACGAACAAACGTACGATATAATAGAGATGTAAGTCTATAGAAACGTTTGACGTTACTAACGTAAGGCGATACTATGATTGCATCGTAATGAGCGCTATCGGGTCTGTTTTGAGTGGAGACAGGAGATGGCTTGGAATGTCGAAATCGTCGATTATCACAAGTGATGAGGCTTCGGCCGATTTGCTGTCGCCGGTGACTCCTGGTGAGCTTCTCAAAGAGGAGTTTCTTGTCCCCATGGGCATTTCTCAATATCGCCTTGCGAAAGAGACTGGGATTCCGGCTCAGCGTATCGGGCAGATTGTCTTGGGAAAACGTCGCGTGACGGCCGACACCGACCTTCGCCTTTGCCGCTACTTTGGCCTGACGGATGGTTATTGGCTGCGCGCCCAGATAGCGTTTGATCTCGAGGCGGAGAAGAGGCGCATCGAACCGGAACTGGATAAGATCGTTCCTGTCCAGCAAGTTATCGCATTGTAGTGTTCAAAGATGTTGAGGTTGGAGTGACGATGAGGCGACGCCGACAGACTGCCATGTATAGCCCCGGTGGGTGTGGATGCGGCTTGTTGTTGCTTCCGGTTATTGCTGTGAGCATTGGCGTTATGTTTGCGCTTGCCGGGTTGGCGGCAGCGGCACTCGTGTTGCTGATTGTGGCCATTGGCGTGACGATTTGGCTTTGCCACAATCGCGAGCAACGCCATGCCGACGGTAAAATCAATGTCGGCTGGGTCGTATTCCTGGTCATTGCGTACCCGCTGAGTGTCAGCTACCTGGTGTTCTTTGTCCTGTTGATGATCAGTGCCTTTACCGGGGAATCCGTCACGGTGGGTTGATGCGCTGCCAGCAGACGGTCGCGCAAAGTGCGTTTGCTCGGCGTTTGGATAACCGCATTGGCCGTTTACCGCAGCCTTAGCTCTCAGCTAATGAATTCAAGTTTAATCCTTCCTACGATGTGCTGTGTGCCGGCACGGTAGCCGGATCGTAGGAAGGATGAATAATGGCAAAAGAGGGAAAGAAGCCGATCGGTAAGATTGTCCTAGGCGTCATCGTGGTGCTGGTTATTGTCGGTGCCGTGGGCTCTATGGGTGGCAATTCAACCGATTCGTCTGCGAGCGATTCGGCAAAGTCTGCCGAGGCGACACAGCAGGCTGAGGAGCAAAAAGAACTGCAAGAACCGTATACCATTGCTGACGAGGCTGAAGACACCTCCAATCAGTTTGCCTATAAGATCACGGGCACGCTGACCAATAACACGGACAAGGAAAAGAGCTACATTCAGATTGAATATGTTCTGTATGATGCCGATGGCAACCAGGTTGGAACGGCTCTTGCAAACACCAATCATCTGAAGGCGGGCGGCTCCTGGAAGTTCGAGGCGCTGGGTACGGTGTCTCCCGACCAGGTTGCTAGCTGGGAGCGTTCGGACGTAAGCGGTTTCTAGCATGTTGCATGCACTGGGGGAGGTGAAGTCGTATGCCCGATAAAAAGCTGACTGACGAGTTACTCAATGAACTGCTCGACGCGCCAAACATCGATGGCTATATCAAAGAACACGACTTTGCCGCCCCGTCGCTTTCGGACTACCTGAAGCAGCTACTGCAGGAAAAGGGCTTGGAGCGTTCGCGCGTGGTGCGCATGGCCGACCTCAACGAGACGTTTGGCTATCAGATCTTTACCGGCGCGCGGCATCCAAGCCGCAATAAGGTGCTGCAGATCGCCTTTGCGATGGCGCTGACGCTCAAAGAGACCAACCGTGCGCTGACGGCTGCCGGGGTAAGCGTCCTTAACTGCAAGGACCGCCGCGATGCGATTATCATCTTTTGTATCGATCGCGGGTGCAGCCTCCAAAAGGTCAACGAGGAGCTGTATCGCTTTGGCGAGGAGACGGTGAGTTAGCGGCTGATATCTGAGCCGGCGGAGCTGCCGAACAACGATGCAAACGAATGGGGCACGGATGCCATGGGGTGTCTGCGCCCTGCGCTATGATGGAGGCTATGGATACTCAGACCCCAACATATTCCGATGACGAGCTGACCGCAGCGCTTGCCGAGCACCTGGCGTCGCTCGATCGCGACGACAGCTATCGTGTGGAGCGTGTACTTAAGCACTCGTCCGTTGAAACAACCGAGCTCGTGTACTTTGAAGGAACCGGCGGTGGTTCGCTCGGCCCCTTTGTCCGTAAACGTATCGATGCTTCGGCTCAAATCGGCGGGGCATACGAGCGCCTGTTTGCCGCTCAGCGGGCAGGCAGGCGTTTTGAGCACCTGCCCAGAATCGTCGATTGTCGTCGTGTGGGCGACGAGCTCAACGTGGTTATGGAATACATCGAAGGGGAGACGCTCGGGGCGCTGGTGGACCGTCTGGGAGCCACCCCCGATTATGCGCGTGAATTGTATCCTGCCCTATGCGATGCCGTGGGTGAGCTCCACGCCGGTTTTGCAATGGCGGGGGAGACGTCGGCGCCGGTAATCCATCGCGACCTCAAGCCGTCGAATGTCATCGTGACGGGTGCGAGCTGTACGCTCGATGAGGGCCTGACGTTTTCATCGCTGGTGATTATCGACTTGGGGATCGCCCGCGTATGGCGCGATGGCGCCGATGCCGATACCGTCAAGCTTGGCACACGACCCTATGCGCCGCCCGAGCAGTATGGGTTTGGGCAGACGAGTGTGCGCAGCGACGTCTACGCACTTGGCGCCCTGTTGTTCTTCTGCTTGACGGGAGTCGACCCTAAACCAGGGCTCGACATGCGTGAGCAATGCGAGACGCGCAGCATTTCCACTCCACTTGCCGATGCCGTCTGCATGTCGATGGCGCTCGACCCGGCCAAGCGTTTTGCGAGCGCGGAAGCGTTGGGACGGGCGACGCGCGCGGCATACGATCTGAGTCGCCCCGTGCGGCCTTCTGCGCCTGCGCCTGTCCGTACTCCGGCCTCTGAGACGGTGTTGACGCCCCAAGGGCTCCAGAACCCCGCAGGGCTTCCTGGCCCTGCCGCCTCCTCTGCATGCGGTCTGCTCTCTCGCGTTCCGGAGTCTCTGGGGCGCATTTGGAATATGCTCGTCTGCTTCTCGCTGCTTGTGTTCTTTGCCGGAAGTCACTTTGCCGTCTTTCACCCCACCGGAGCAAACCAAAGCTACCCGACGTGGCTTCTCATAATCGAGTATTTTTTCTTTGTCGATGGCCTTATGGTGCTTATGCATTTTGCGCTGCTCGATAAGCGCCGTCTTCGTCGGCGATTCGCATTGCTCGACAGTTATCGCGGCAAGAAGCTCGCGAAACTCTGGCTCAAGGCATTGGGTGTGCTGCTCCTATGCATAATCGTCATAGTCGCGGTTGCCAATGCGACCGGCGTCGTCGATACCTCCGCTACCTAAAAGAAAAGGGCCCCATTGGGGCCCTTTGCAGTTGCACTTAGATGCGGTTCATCTGAGCGGCGACTTTGTTGTACCAGTCCTGCCACGTGGGCGGGCAGTACTTTTTGGCCGCTGCCGGGGTAAGGGTGGAGCCGTAGTTGGCGCCCAGATAGGCAACGTGAGCGGAGATGCCCTCGCTCCAGCTGCCAAAGCTGCGCCAACCGCCGCCACGGGCGCTCCAGCCCCAGGCGTTGTAAGAATTGGCGCAATAAGCACCCTTGGTGCTCTCGATGCAGGCGATGGCGGGGGACCAGCGAGGGTCGACGCCGGTGTTCCAGGCGGCAACGGCAAAGTTATAGCCCTGGCCTGCCATGGGGGAGCCGGCAAGGTAGTTGTCGATGCGGCTCGTCCACTCATTAATGAACGAGTCGTAATCGGAGTTGCCGCTGTTCGAGTTGTTCGGCGTGGTGTCGATGGTGGTGTTGGCGTTGTTGGCCTGGCTGCTGGAGTTGCTGCCGCTTACGCCCTCGCCCGAGAGCTTCTCGGCGGCAGCGGCCTTATCGGCCTCAAGCTTGGCAAGCTCGGCGGCATTTTCCTGCTCGGCTTTTGCCTGTGCCTCGCTGCGGAGCTGCTGGGCCTGCGCCAGCGCATCCTCGGCGTTTTTCTGCTCAGCCTCAAGCTGAGACTTGGCCTGCTGGAGCTCAGCCTTGTTCTGCTCGAGTTCGGTTTGCATGTTATTGAGCTCTTCGATCTCGTCGACGCTCGAGCTCGTGATCTGGTTGGTGTATTTGCAGGTCGTGATGAACTCACCCAGGCTCTGCGCGTTGACCAGGAAGCTCACGATGGGATTGGTGCCCTTCTGATACTTGTACAGATCGCGCATGGCGGAGCTTGCCTTGGCCTGCTGCTCGGGAAGCTTAGCCTCGATTTCCTCGATGCTTGCCTCATTGGAGTCAATCTGCTTTTGCAGGTCATCGAGTTTGGTGCGTGCGTCGTTGTAGGCGTTCGTGGCGGCTTCGATCTTCTGCTGGGCTGCGGAAAGCTGGTCCTGCGTTGCCTGCGAGGCGGCATACGCCGCAACGGGGGAGAGCATCGGTGTGGCCGTCAGCGCAACGGCGAGCGCGGCACTCGTGATGATACGAGCCGGCTTCGACGCAATGAGCGCTGCGGTGCGATGATTCGAATGCTGCATCCAGTCCCTCTGCAATCAATCGTAGGTTATGGTTCGAACGGTATTCTACTACTGCTTTCGACCTCAACTTGAACCTTAAAGGTTCCAAAGGGTCAAGTTGAACTTGAGGTTTTGGCTTTGACCTGCAGTTATGATGAATTGTTGAGAAACCATAGAGTTCAACTTTAACGTTACGGGGGCCTGTTTGAGAGGAGTTCAGGTCTATAAAAGCTATCTCAACGTGGGGTTTTACAACTACAGCGTGCCCTCCTGACGAGCCTGCTCAATCTCTTCGAGCGCCTCGGCGGGGGTGAACGAACAGGAGCCGTCGCCGAGTTTGACTACCTGGATATCGTCGCCGATATGGACCTCTCCGCCCTTTAGTACCACGCCAAAAATGCCCTCGTGGGGAAAGATGCAGTCGCCAGCGAGATAGTAGATAGCACAGCGTGTGTGGCAGACCTTGCCGATTTGGCTGATTTCGACAAGCACCTCGCTGCCAAGCTTGAGCTGCGTGCCCAAGGGGAGCGAGAGTAGATTGATGCCCTGGGTGGTGAAGTTTTCTCCAAAGTCACCCTCGCGCACATCGAGTCCGCGAGCCTGCGCCGTCTGGATGGACTCTGCGGCCAAAAAGGAAACCTGACGGTGCCAATGCCCGGCGTGTGCGTCGGAGGCGAGGCCAAATTGCTCTATAACGGTGTCGTGTCCATCGGCGACGGGCGACTTGCGTGTGCCCTTGTGCGCCGACGTGTTGATCGAGACGATGCGGGCGGGCCTGTCGTAGGCATCGTTTGCCGTGCGCAGGGGAGCGGTCGCTTTCGCACGTTCCACCAGCTCGCGCTTCGCAGCATTGAGGATGGGATTATCGGTCGGATGGTCTTGGGGCACGTGTGCGCCTTTCGCTCGAGGATGTCAATACGCTGAATCCTACAACAACGGTAGGTTCATTGCCCATTGTCATACAACGGTGAGCGCCGTCTTCGTGCTGGCCTTCGTGCTGGACGATTACGTCGATTGCCATAGATACGGTGGAGCTTTGGGCGCCGGCGGCTTGGCACGCTAGAATAAATCAGTTGCGCAAAGACCGCCCATTGTGTGGGCAGTTCATGATAGGAAGTTTCCATGGCATTGCAATTTACAGAGCGCGAGTTCATTCCCGTGCTGCTCGGTGGCGACATCAACGCCTATTCGGTGGCGCGCGCCTTCTACGAGGAGTACCAGGTCAAGAGTCTGGTCTTTGGCAAGTATCAGACGGGTCCCGCGTACCGCAGCCAGATTATCGACTACACGCCCAAAGTGGATATCGACACCATGCCCGTGATGCTCAAAACCGTCAACGGCATTGCCCAAGCGCATGCCGACAAGACGATTGTCCTTGTGGGCTGTGGCGACAACTATGTTGCCCTCGTGGCTCAGGCCAAGGATGCTCATGAGCTGGCGGACAACATCGTCGCTCCCTACGCGCCCTACAGCATGCTCGAGCAGTGCCAGAAGAAGGAGATCTTCTACGAGCTGTGCGAGAAGCATGGCGTGCCCTATCCGCACACGTTTACCTTTACCAAGGCGATGCTCAATGCCCAGGGTGAGGCGCCTGCCGAAGTGCTCGACCAGATCGATTTCCCTTACCCGATGATTCTGAAGCCTTCTGACGGCATCATGTGGTGGCAGCACGAGTTCGAGGGCCAGAAAAAGGCCTATGAGATTGCCGACCGCGCCGAGCTGGAACAGGTCATTCGCGATTCGTATGCCAGCGGCTATACCGACGATCTGATCTTGCAGGATCGCGTGCCCGGCAACGACGAGTACATGCGCGTGCTCACCAGCTATTCCGACCGCAACGGCAAGGTGCGCATGATGTGCCTGGGCCATGTGCTGCTCGAGGAGCATCAGCCTCACGGCGTCGGCAACCACGCCTGTATCATCACCGAGCCCAATGACGAGCTCATGGGCGGCGTGCGCAAGCTACTCGAGGACCTGAACTTTGTGGGCTATTCCAACTTTGACGTTAAGTACGACGAGCGCGACGGCTCGTTTAAGTTCTTCGATTTCAACACGCGTCAGGGTCGCAGCAACTACTACGTTACCAACAGCGGCTTTAACGTTGCCAAGTATGTGGTGGACGAGTATGTGTTCAACCGCCCGTTTGAGCCGGAGTTTGTGACGGCGCAGGACGAGGCGCTGTGGATGGTCGTCCCCATGGGCGTCGTCGACAAGTACGTCAAGGATCCCGAGCTGCGCGCTAAGGTGCATCGCCTGGACAAGGAAGGCAAGGGCGCCGACCCTTCGTTTATGAAGGGCGACTTTGTCTTTAACCGCTGGCTGCGCATGTGGCACACCAAGTTGCGCCACTTTAAGCTGTTCAAGACGTATTACAAGTAGATGAGTGCGGCGCCCGTCCGGTTTGCATCGGGCGGGCGCGGGTATGATACGCGCAATTGCGCAAGCGTCACCAAGGAGGCGGCGATGGAAAAGCTGGGAGTTATCGGCGGCATGGGCGCCGAGGCCACGTCGTATTACTACGACCAGGTGGTGCGTCATACGGCTGCTGCCTGCGATCAAGAACATATCGACATGGTGGTGCTCTCCAAGTCGACCATGCCCGACCGCACGCTGGCCATTAAGACCGGCGAGCATGCCAAGCTGCTGGCGACCATGAAGGAGTGCGCCCAGGCGCTCGAGTCACTGGGCTGCGCACATATCGCCATTCCCTGCAATACGTCACACTACTTCTACGACCAGATTCAGTCGTTTACGAAGGTGCCGATTATTCACATGCCGCGCGAGTCGGTTCGCTATGCCCTTGCGGGTGCGGTGATGGGGGAGTGCGAGTTCGACCCCAACCTGAGTATGCCGGCCGAGCCGGTGCACAAGATTGGCATTATGGGAACCGATGGCACCGTGGGCGCGGGCGTCTACGGTCGCGAATGCGAGGCTGCGGGTGTTGAGGTCGTCTATCCCAGCGAGAAACGTCAGAACGATGTGATGTCGCTTATCTACGATGATGTGAAGGCCGGACGTGAGCCCGATATGGATAAGTTCGACCGCGTGATGTGGGAGTTCGCCCGTAGCGGCTGCGACCGCGTCATTCTGGCCTGCACCGAGCTATCGGTGCTGCAGAAGTACCGAGAGATGCCCGAGATCACCCTCGACGCCATGGATGTCCTGGTGCGCGAATCCATCATCCGCAGCGGCGCCCCCTACCGCCTCTAGCTTCCGACCCGCCAAAAAGGGAGAGGTTAATTTTGGTAGGTTTTATCTGATGAAACAGTAAAGGCCTCGGCTCGTTTGGTGCGAGCCGAGGCCTTTTACGTTGGGCGGTTGCTGTCGGTGGTGAACTAGAACAGGAAGCCGATGGCGATGAGGGCGATGCTGACGATGAGCACGGCGATGTCCAGGCCCTTGATGGGGTAGCGCTTGTACGAGCTGGCGCGCGTACGCAGATAGAAGCCGCGCTGTTCTGCCGCCAAGGCTGTGGCATCGGTCTTGCCCACGCTCGAGATGAGCAGTGGCACACACAGCGGCAGCATGAGCTTAAGCTTCTTGATGGGGTTCTTGGTGTCGTACTCGACGCCGCGTGCGGTCTGCGCCTCCATGATGGCGTTCATCTCCTGACCAAACACCGGCACAAAGCGCAGCGCCGTGGTGAAGGTGAAGGCATAGCGATACGGCACGTGCAGCACCTCGACGCAGGCGTTGGCAAGGTCGTTGAGCTTGGTCACCATGAGCATGAGGATGAGTGGTAACGCCACACCCAGCAGGCGCAGGCAGGCCTTCGATCCCGTGATGAGGCCCGTGTCGGTGATAAAGCCCCATACTACGTTGCCATCGCGCATAAAGGCCAGCTGGAGCACCAGCATGATAAGCGCGAGCGGAATCAGCAACTTGAGCAGCGAGAGCAGACGGTCGACGACGCCGGCATAGGCACCCAGCGCAAGGGTGAGTGCCAAAAAGCCCAGCAGCGCCACGTAGGTGTCGGACAAGAAGATGCCGACGATGATGGCGGCGGCGAGGCCCAGTTTGACGACGGGATTCAGGCGATGCAGCAGCGTATCGCCCGGCATGTAGTCGATGACGTTAACCACGGTGGACCATCTCCTTGGTAATTCGAACGACATCGGTGACCTCGCTCACCTGCGCAAAAGCGGGCGAGACGGAAGATGCCAGACGGCGCGAGAGTTCAATAACCTGGGGAGGCTCCACGTAGGCACGCCGCATGAGATCGATGTTCGAGAATAGCTCGTGCGTGCGGCCGCGGTCGAGGATGCGACCGTCGGCCATTACCACAATGCGCTCGGCAAAATCCGAGACGACTTCCATATCGTGGCAGACCATGATAACGGCGCAACCACGCTCGGCCATGGTGCGCACCGTTTCCATGACAGTCATGCACTCTGTCTCTTATACACATCTGACGCTG
>USEK01000017.1 GCA_900553705.1 uncultured Collinsella sp. | reverse complement strand
GCCACACATCTCCGCCAATACCAAAAGAAGCTGGAGATCCGTCAGGTGCCGCGACATGATGAATGCCGTCAGTAGAGGAGACGTAATCAAAAACCCATGCTCCGTTTCCAGCACGGATTCCCTGGGAAGCTCACCAAGAAACAGCCGCTGCCTAATGCTGGCTGGACAAGTCCGTTTGTTTCTCGTCCGAACCAATGTATACAACGGAAAACCGAGCGCGACCGCAGCCGTCGGGTTGCGGGCGAGATCATATCGCTGCCGGTCTTCTTCCGGTCGTGGAAGCGGCGGACACAAAGCGCGGACTTGAGGAGGCAAACGCCAGTACCTAAAAGCCGATATGTCACAAAGTAAATCCTTCATAGGCACAGGAAAACACGAATTTCAACCCAGTCAGTCACGCATTGGCGCGAACGCACCAAAAATGGCGCCGAACGGACTGCCAAGTTTTCAACAGCACTCCCCAACTGGCCAAAAGCTTGCCGAGAGCTGGACGAAGCCCTGTTGAAAACCCCATTTTTTCTCATGCAGGAGCTTTGCGCGGCAAGTGAGTAGACTTTTTTGAACATCCCGAGCAGGCCGGTCATCCTGCTTTTCAAAACCGCAGGTAAATAGCTTGCTACAAAACTGCCTGGTCGCCAAAGTGCTAAAAGTCTACTCACTTAGGTTGCAGAGTGCCCCCCCCCATTAGCTGCAATTCCAAGGTTGTTAGTACTTTTGGACTCAGATCGTCATACTGAACAAGAATTTGAGTTGTGTTTTCAGGGACAGATGCGCCATCGGCACACCAAAAACAGTCACCGATATCGATAAAAGGGATGCTCGAGCGCGTGAGGGCCCGTGCAAAAGTGCTTCCGCCCGTTCTACGCTCCGCAACCACGATACAGTAAAGGCCCGCGTCTGCATGCTCGATCGAGACTTCCCCTGCCGGAAATGCCTTCCGTACAAGCGCCACTAGGCCATCACGCGCCTCGCGGGCACGAACGCGCACGCGGTTCACATGACGCTCGTAATCACCCGATTCCAGCAAGCGAGCCAATGCAACTTGATCTATGGAGCTAACCGACGAGGCGTAAAAACCAAGGTCGCGCCTAAACCGCTCCATCAGCTCGTCGGGCAACACCATGTACGCTAGGCGCAACGCCGAAGACAGGCTCTTCGAAAACGTGTTGGTGTATATAACCGACTGGGCGGCATCGATCGACGCGAGCGCGGGAATCGGCTTCCCGGCAAGGCGAAACTCACAATCAAAGTCATCTTCGATGAGATACCGACCTGGTCGCTCGGCGGCCCAGCTCAGAAGCGCATAGCGACGCGCAATGCTCGTCACAAGGCCGGTCGGATACTGATGGGACGGCATCAGGTGAAGGACATCGGTCCCGCTTTTCTGCAGAGTGCTCAAGTCCACGCCCTCATCATCCAACGGGATATGTCGAACTTTGCAGCCCATAGCCTGATAGATACGCGTCAGACGCAAATAGCCCGGATCCTCAACCGCATACACCTTGTCCGCGCCAAGCAACTGAACCAACATGGTATCGAGCAGCTGGGCGCCCGCACCGATAACGATGTTGTTGGGGTCGACATTCATACCCCTTGTCCCGTGCAGATGGTGAGCAATTGCGCGTCGCAGCCGAGCAGTGCCCTGCGCCGGTGCGGGCGAAAAGATTTCGCGCTCGTCTTCGGATGCCAGCGTCGCCCGTAGCGCGCTTTGCCAAAGCCGCGCCGCCTCCAAAGCAGAAGGAGAAAGCGCATCGAATCGCTCGACCTGTCCGTTGACATCATGCACGCTGGGGCCCACAGAGACGGCATCTCGGTCGATGCCCTCCGCAGCCGAAGCCAAAACCGGTGCATCCGGAAGCTCACAAGCGTAGTAGCCACGACGCGGCTTTGAGCAAATATAGCCCTCGGCAAGTAACTGGCTATATGCATTCTCGATGGTAATGACACTGATTCCCAGATGGCTGGCAAAGGCACGCTTAGACGGAAGATGCTCCCCCGCCGCAATGCGTCCAGCAACGATATCATCTCGAATTTGCTGGTAAACATACTCATAGAGCGATGCTCCGCCGCGTTTTTCCAAATTGTAGTCAAGCATGAGCCTATCACCTGACCTTATTAAGTCATTCAATCTGGTATTAGTCTGACCTTGTCATTATCTCGAAATCTGAGTATTTCGCCATACCCAGCTCCCCGATAGGATGTTCCGTCAAGCAATGCACATGCCAACCAAGGGAGCAACCATGGCAGAACAGACCAGCAAGGCCGATCGCGTCAAACTCAATCGCGAGCTCGCGCAGATGCTCAAGGGCGGCGTCATCATGGACGTCACCACGCCCGAGCAGGCACGCATCGCCGAGGAGGCGGGCGCCTGCGCCGTCATGGCACTCGAGCGCATCCCGGCCGACATCCGTGCCGCAGGCGGCGTCTCGCGCATGAGCGACCCCAAGATGATCAAGGGCATCCAAGAGGCCGTCTCCATCCCCGTCATGGCCAAGTGCCGCATCGGTCACATCGTCGAGGCGCAGGTCCTTCAGGCCATCGATATCGACTACATCGATGAGTCCGAGGTTCTCTCCCCCGCCGACGATGTCTACCACATCGACAAAACCCAGTTTGACGTCCCGTTTGTCTGCGGTGCCCGCGACCTGGGCGAGGCGCTGCGCCGTGTTGCCGAGGGCGCCACGATGATTCGCACCAAGGGCGAGCCGGGCACGGGCGACGTCGTTCAGGCTGTGCGTCACATGCGCAAGATCCAAAATCAGATCCGCGACGTTATTGCCCTTCGCGATGACGAGCTCTTTGAGGCAGCCAAGCAACTGCAGGTTCCGGTCGAGCTGGTGCGCGAGGTCCATGCCACGGGAAAGCTTCCCGTCGTGAACTTTGCCGCCGGCGGCGTAGCGACCCCCGCCGACGCTGCGCTGATGATGCAGCTGGGCGCCGAGGGCGTCTTTGTCGGCTCGGGCATCTTTAAGAGCGGCGACCCGGCCAAGCGCGCCGCCGCCATCGTCAAGGCCGTGGCCAACTTCACCGACGCTAAGCTCATCGCCGAGCTTTCGGAGGACCTGGGCGAGGCCATGGTCGGCATCAACGCCGACGAGATCGAGATCATCATGGAGGAGCGCGGACGCTAGTCCGGCAGAAAGGATCGCACATGAGCGATTATGCAGACCAAACGGTCGCCGTGCTGGCGGTCCAAGGTGCTTTTGCCGAGCACGAGGCGAGGCTGTCCGAGCTGGGCGCACACTGTATTGAGCTGAGGCAGGCGGCTGATTTGAAGCAGGACTTTGACCGTCTGGTACTTCCCGGCGGCGAGTCTACCGTTCAAGGGAAGCTGCTTGATGAGTTGGGCATGCTCGAGGAGCTTCGTGCCCGTATCGCTGAAGGCATGCCCGTCCTGGGCACCTGCGCCGGCCTGATTCTGCTGGCTCACGACCTTGCCGCCCATGACGATAAGGGCACGCCCCGTTTGGCAACCATGGATGTGCTTGTCGAGCGCAATGCCTACGGCAGGCAGCTCGGCAGCTTTCGAACCAAGGGACAGGTAGCCGGCATCGACGGTGAAGTGCCGCTGACGTTTATCCGCGCGCCCCGCATCGTCGAGGTCCACGGCGACGCAAAGGCCTTAGCGAAAGTCGACGGCCGTATCGTCGCCGCGCGCCAGGGCAACCAGCTCGGCGTAACCTTCCACCCCGAACTCGATGAAGACACCCGCCTCCACGAACTGTTCCTACAAATGTAGGCATCGAAATCAACAAAAAATGAAACGAGAGTGGATAATTTCCCACTTTGAGCTTGAATGCAGGCTCAAACCGGGAGATTGTCCACTCTCATGCTATGTAGTCGTTGGGGACGTTCTTAAACGACTAGTCAAACAAGAACGTCCATTACAGTCGAAATTGTCAGCCCGGGACCGTCTCGGGCTACGATTGAGGCGCGCCCAGAACGGGCCGCCGACCGGGCGCCCGCGCACGGCCGAACGTCCCTGCCCCGAGAGGGCCCGTTGGGTGCTGCCGGCGCGGGGCGCGCCGCCCCCGACGGCTGATAGGAAAGTGCCGGGCAGGTGCCGCGGCTGGTAATGTGAGTGCCGAGGGGGAGGCCATCCGGTCGAACGACTACCGGAAGGATACCACCGTGAAAGCGCCATCCACCAGACCCGCGGCCGTGCTCGGCCTGGACGTCGGCAAGTCATCGCACTGGGCCTGCCTGATCGACCGCGACGGGGAGGTGCTGGACAGCGCCCCCGTCCGCAACAGGGAGGCCGAGCTCGACGCGCTGTTCGCCTCCGCGCCCGCCGGCACGCTCGTCGTCGTCGACCAGTTCCGCAACATAGGGTCCCTCGCCGTGAGGCGGGCCCGCGCCGCGGGGCTCGGGGTCGCCTACCTGCCCGGCCTCGCCGCCAGCCGCGCCGCGGGCCTGTTCGCCGGCGAGGCCAAGACCGACGAGCGCGACGCCGCGGTGATCGCGCGGACCGCCCTGGGCGTGCCGGACTCCCTGTCGGGGGTCCCGGGCCGCGGCGAGGCCCTCGAGGCCGCTCGCGCCCTCTCGTCGCAGCGCGACCACGTCGTCGCCTGCGCGACCAGGGACAAGAACCGCCTGCGCGCGGTGCTGCTCGAGTCCTGCCCGGCCCTCGAGGCCGCGGTCGACCTGTCGGACCGGCGGTGGCTGGAGCTGCTCGCCGGGTTCGGCGGGGCGTGGGGGATCGCCCGCTCCGGGGCCGAGGGCCCGCGGGCCGAGGCCGCCGGGGAGGCCGCGGCCGCCTCCACCGCGCCCCCGCCGGCGCTCGTCGAGGCCGAGAACAGGCAGGTCAGGTTCCTGGCCGCCCGGATATCGGAGGCCCTCGACGAGGCCGGGGCCCTCGAGGCCGAGACGGCGGCGCTGCTCGAGGGCGACGAGACCTACGCGTGCCTGCTCACCGTGCCCGGCATCGGCCCGAGGACCGCGGCGCAGCTCGCGGTGTCGGTCGACATCGGGAGGTTCCCGGACCACGACCACCTGGCCTCGTACTGCGGCATAGCCCCGAGGGTGAGGAGCTCCGGCACGTCGGTGAGGTCGGTCAGGGCGTCCAGGCGCGGCGACGCGAGGCTCAAGTCCCTGCTGATCTTCTCGTGCAACAGCCTGGTGAGGTCCTCGGGGCGCTACGGCGAGTACTACCGGGCCTGCAGGGCGCGGGGCATGGGGCACGGGCGGGCGCTCAAGGCCGTCGCGAGGAAGCGGCTCAGGGCGATATACGCCGTGATGCGCGACCGGGTGCCCTACCGGGAGTAGCCCCGACGGTTGACAAAACTATAGGAACACCCAATGACTACCTGCAGAATGAGCGTGGATAATCTCCCGTTTTTGGCTCGGTGACGGTCTCAAAGTGGGAGATTATCCACGCTCGTTTGGCAAGTGTCCGAAAATCCACGGTTGCCCGCCTTGGATCGTATTGCCCGTGGTCGGCAGCCGGGCGACGCCGGTCCGCGTGGCGGCGTATAATCGGCGGCAGATGACTTGGACGTTAGGAAACCATGACCGATAGCATGCAGCAGATGGCGCTCGACACGCTCGGCGCCTATTTTGGCTACACCTCGTTTCGCCCGGGACAGGACCGCATGGTCGATGCGATCCTTGCCGGTCGCGATGCGCTGGGCGTTATGCCCACGGGCGCCGGCAAGTCCATTTGCTACCAGGTGCCCGCGCTCATGCTGCCCGGCATCACCTTTGTGGTGAGTCCGCTGCTGTCGCTTATGGAGGACCAGACCCGTGCGTTGCTCGCGGCGGGTGCGCGACCCAGCTATCTCAACTCCAGCCTTACTCCAGCCCAGCAAAACACCGTGCTCAAGCGGGCGCGCGAGGGTCGCTACCAGCTTATGTACGTGGCGCCCGAGCGCCTGCTCGAGCCGCGCTTTTTAGCCTTTGCGCAGGAGGCCGCGGCGGACGGCGGCATTGGCGTGCCGCTCGTGGCCATTGACGAGGCCCACTGCGTGAGCCAGTGGGGCCAGGATTTCCGCCCCGCCTACCTGCAGATTCGCGAGTTCATCGATTCCCTGCCGCAGCGCCCCATCGTGGCGGCCTTTACCGCTACGGCGACCGAGCGCGTGCGCGCGGACATTCAGCAGATGCTCGGCCTGCAAAACCCCGCGACGGTGGTGACGGGTTTCGATCGCAAGAACCTCTACTTTGGTTGCGAGGAGATGGGCGACAAGGCCAAGGCCGCGTGGGTGCGTGACTATGTGATCGCGCATTCGAGCGAGAGCGGCATCGTGTATTGCTCGACCCGCAAGACAGTCGATGCGCTGGCAGGCGAGCTTGTCGAGGCACTGGGTCCCAGCGGCATTCGCGTTGGCCGCTACCATGCAGGCATGGGCAACGACGCCCGTCGCCATAGCCAGCGCGCCTTTATCGACGACGATATCCAGGTGATGGTTGCCACCAACGCCTTTGGCATGGGCATCGACAAGCCCAACGTGCGCTACGTGATTCATAACAACGTGCCCGAGAGCATCGAGGCCTACTACCAGGAGGCTGGCCGCGCCGGCCGCGACGGCGACCCGGCCAGCTGCCACTTGCTGTGGAACGGCAATGATTTTCGCATGCGCCGCTTTTTGATCGACCGCGGCGATGCTGCGGACGAGGCGCTCGACGACGAGCAGCGCGCGTGGGCGCTCCAGAACCGCTACCGCCTGCTCAGCCAGATGGAGGGCTACTGCAATACCACCGGCTGCCTGCGCGAATACATGCTGCGCTACTTTGGCGACGAGGCCGCGGCCGAGCACGCGGCTGCGGCTGGTTCGGGCTCCACCGCCACGGATGACGCCGAGGGCTGCGGCAACTGCAGCAACTGCCTCACGCAGTTCGAGGTCGAGGACGTCACCGATATGGCCCGCACCACCGTACGTTACGTGGCCACGCGTCCCATGCGTTTTGGCAAGTCGCTCATCGCCGACGTGCTTCACGGCGGCAACACCGAGCGCATTCGCCAGATGAATCTGGACGAGGACCGCGGCTACGGTGAGCTGTCGAGCGAATCGGTCGGGCGCATCAAGGACATCATCGGCCAGCTGTGCGGTCGCGGTTATTTGGCCACCTCGCAGGGGCAGTACCCGGTCGTGGGACTGGGTCCGCGTGCCGGCGAGGTCGAGGACGAGGCGTTCGTCTTTACCGTTAAGCGTCGCGCGTCCAAGCGCAAGGCCTCGGCCCGCGCCCGCCGCGCCGTCGATCTGCTGCGCGAGGAGGCCGAGCTGGATCAGCGCCCGCGCGTTGGCGACGATGCCGAGCTGTTCGAGCGCCTGCGTGCCCTCCGCAAGGAGATCTCGACCGAGCTGGAGATGGCGCCGTATATGGTCTTTTCCGACAAGGCCCTGCGCGGCCTGTGCCGCCTGCGTCCGCAGACGCGCGAGGAGCTGATCCAGGTCAACGGCATTGGCGAGAAAAAAGCCGACGCCTTTGGCGAGCAGTTTATGGCGGCGATTGAAGAATTTGAGTCCGAGCATGCGCGGGATGGAGCGTAACGATGGCATTCGACGATAAAACCGACCGCACTGACGTGCCCGCCGTGCCGCTGTACCAGCAGGTCATGGACGACCTAAAGGGCGAGATCGCGCGTGGCGTGTACGCATCCGGCTCGCGCATTCCTTCCGAGATGGAGCTTGCGAAGTACTACGGCGTGGGACGCATCACCGTGCGCCGCGCCATCGAGGAGCTGTCGCACGCGGGGTATCTCAACCGCCAGCAGGGGAGGGGCACGTTCGTGTGCGCGCCCAAGCTCAAGCGCAAGATTGTCCAGAAGGGTGACGTTCAGAGCTTTTCCGAGGGTTGCGCTGCCAACGACATGGTGGCCGGAGCACGCCTGGTGTCGCGCACGGTGGTTGCGGCGACGCGCGAGGACGCGGCGTTTTTTGGGGTGGAACCCGGCTGCGAGCTCATCGTTGTCGAGCGCGTGCGCACGGCAGACGGCGTGCCCGTCATGCTCGAGAACAACGCCTTTGTGCTGGCTGACCATCCCTATCTGCAGACACTTGCCGACAAGGACCTCGCCGATAACTCGATCTTTGCGCTCGTTGCCGAGCATTCGGGCCGCGCACCGCTCAAGTCCGACCCTTGCACCGTGGAGATTGCGCTTGCCGATGCTCAGACGGCCCCGCTGCTGGAGGTGCCGGTCGGCGAGCCGCTCTTCTATATGGAGGCCTACTTTACCGACGCCGGCGGGCGCCCTCTACTGCTCGGCCGCCAAAAGATCGTGGGCTCGCGCTACGTCTTCGACATCTAACGTCCACAGATAGAACAACATAGAACAAATTTGCTGAGATGGCTTCACGGGCGTTGTTACACGTGCTATAAATAGGACAACATAGAACGACAGCAGGTACGAGCTGTCGTCGTTCAAAGCCGCCCCACAAGGAGGAGCATCAGCATGAACGCACATGATCTGGTTCAGGAAATCATCGAGCGCAAGGGCAAGATCGAGAACGTCTTTTGGATCGCTTGCGGCGGTTCGATGATCGATCTCATGCCGGCCAACGAGCTGCTCAAGCGTGAGGCCACCACGTTTACCTCGACGGTCTACACGGCACGCGAGTTTTGCCTGATGGCTCCCAAGAGTCTTGGCGAGAAGTCGCTCGTCATCGCCTGCAGCCACAGCGGCAACACGCAGGAGGTCGTCGACGGCTGCGAGGTGGCGCTGGCCGCCGGTGCCGAGGTCATTGCCCTTACCGACTGCGAGGGCTCAAAGATCGACAACGGCAAGTGGACTACCTGGGTCTATCCGTGGGGTGAGGGTGTGTCGCAGGCTGAGGTGCCGCAGGGCATCGGCGCTCTGATCGCCGCCGAGTTGCTCGACCAGCAGGAAGGCTACGAGGCACTCGCCGACATGTATGAGGGCCTCAAGCAGATGGATGCGCTGCTGCCCGCCGCCCGTGAGAAGGTCAACGCCGAGCTGGGCGCCCGCTTTGCCGAGCTCTGCCAGCAGCACAAGTTCTTCTATATTCTGGGCTCCGGCCCCAACTTTAGCCAGACCTATGCCATGGCGATCTGCTCGCTCATGGAGATGCAGTGGCAGCACTGCTGCTACATCCACTCCGGCGAGTACTTCCACGGCCCGTTCGAAGCCACCGAGCCCGGCGTGTTCTACTTTGTGCAGCTCGGATCGGGCGAGTGCCGCCCCATGGAGGAGCGCGCTCTTGCGTTCCTCAACACGCACACCGATACAGTCATGGTGCTCGATGCGCTCGAGTACGGCGTGGGTGAAGTGCCTGCCAGCGTGCGTTCGTTCCTGGAGCCGATCTTCTTCTACAACATGAGCTGCGAGCTGCGCGCCGCCCGCGGCAAGGTGTTCGATCACAGCCCCGAGATTCGTCGCTACATGGGCATCGAGCAGTACTAGGTAACGGGAAAAGTATTTACCTTCGATTCGCAAGCGTGTCGTGTGAGTCAAAAAGCGGGCCGTGCCAGGGATTTCCGGCACGGCCCGCTTTGCATGGCGTCCGTATGAGCGAGGTGTCGCGGCAACCGACGCTTACTTGGCGTCGTAGGCCTCGGCGTCCCACCAGTCGAGCTGGGCGATGTTGTCGCGGATGTGCTGGCAGCTCTTATGGAAGCCCTCGAGCTCGTACTCGGACAGGTCGAGCGTGTAGACCTCCTCGACGCCCTCGGCGCCGATCACGCACGGCAGGGAGGTAAAGATGCCCTCCTCGCCATACTGGCCGGTCATGAGCGTGGAAGCGGAAAGCGCGGCGTGCTCGTTGTGCAGCACGGCGGCGCAGACGCGCGCGGCGGAGTTGGCGACGGCGTACTCGGTGCATTGTTTGCCCTGGTAGGTCACATAGCCGCCCTTGCGCGCGAGCTCCTCGACCTCCATGTGGTCGAAGGCGTACTTGTCGGGGTTCTCGGCCTGGAGCTCGTTGAGGCTCTTGCCGGCGATGGTTGCGGCCTTAAAGGCGGCAAGCTGGCTAAAGCCGTGCTCGCCGATCATGTAGGCGTCGATGGACTTGGGGCTCACGCCGACCTTCTTGGAGATCTCGGTGCGCAGGCGGGCGGAGTCCAGGCCGCAGCCCGAGCCGATGATCTTCTTGGGATCGTAGCCGGTCAGGTGCCACAGCTCGGTGCACACGACGTCGCAGGGGTTGGAGATGCTCACGAAGATGCCATCAAAGCCGGCGTCGACGATGCGCTTGGCAAAGGTGCGGGCGGCGTCGGTGGTAAAGAACAGCTCGCCGTCGCGGTTGCCGGCGGCCAGCGCGACCTTGCCGGCGGCGTTGACGATGACGTCGCAGCAGGCAAGCTCCTCGTAGTGGTCGTAGCAGTTGACGATCTTGGTGTTGTACGGGACAAACGAAAGGGAGTCGCGCAGGTCCTGGACCTCGGACGTCACCTTGGCCTGGTTGATATCGCACAGGTACAGCTCATCGGCAATGCCCTGCATGAGCAGACTGTTGGCAACATGTGCTCCTACGTGGCCCTGGCCGACCACACCGATCTTACGCGTCTGGTACATATATGTATCCTTTCGGCCGAGTTTTTCGCGTCGAATCATTGTAGCGTCCTGCTGCCACTTTGCTAGGCTAAAGCGCCATAGATTTTTGGGCATGCCTTAATCTCTACTTTTGGAGTGATTTGGGCCGCTGACGGCATCGCTGGGCGATATGCTCGCGCGGATGGGGCCGCTCGTTGTACCATAGCTGCAACTGACTCGTAAGGAGCATCCATGCCCATTCGCATCCCCGACGCCCTCCCTGCCGCCGCGCAGCTCGAGAGCGAGAACATCTTTGTCATGACCGAGTACCGCGCGCTGCACCAGGACATCCGTCCGCTGCGCGTGCTCATCCTCAACCTCATGCCCACCAAGATCGCCACCGAGACGCAAATTATGCGCAAGCTCTCCAACACGCCGCTGCAGGTGGAGGTGGACCTGCTGCGCACCAAAACGCACGAGGCTACGCACGTGAGCGCCGGCCACTTGGAGACGTTTTACCGCACGTTCGACGACATCCGCGACATCCACTACGACGGCCTGATCATCACGGGCGCGCCGGTGGAGCAGATGCCGTTCGAGGAGGTCGACTACTGGCCCGAGCTCTGCCAGATCATGGATTGGTCCACCACGCACGTGCACTCTACGCTGCACATTTGTTGGGGCGCGCAGGCCGGTCTGTACCATCATTACGGTATCCAGAAGCACGACCTGCCGGCAAAGGCGAGCGGCGTGTTCGAGCATTATCTGGTGAAGCCGCAAAGCCCGCTGGTCCGCGGCTTCGACGACCGTTTCTATGCCGTGCATTCGCGCAACACCGATGTGCGCCGCGAGGACGTGGAGGCCGAGCCGCAGCTTGAGGTCGTGGCCGTGTCCGACGAGGTGGGCCTGTACATCGTCAAGTCGACCGACAGCCGCCGCTTCTTTGTATTTGGCCACCCCGAGTACGATACCGACACGTTGCGTCTGGAGTACGAGCGCGACGTTAAGCGCGGGCTCAACCCTCAGGTGCCGGCGCATTACTTCCCGAACGACGACCCCACCGCCGAGCCGCGCAACGTCTGGCGCAGCCAGGCTCAGCTGTTCTACACCAACTGGCTCAACTACTACGTCTACCAGACCACGCCCTACGACCTGGCCCGCGCCGGCGAGGAGCACTAGGCTGCGACTGTGACTGTGGCCGTAGCTGTGCCGGTGGCGTGACGAGCGTGGATTATCGGACACACGAGCGTGGATTTTCGGACGTTTGAAAACGAGCGTGGATAATCTCCCATTTTTGGCCGAGGAACGGGCTCGAAACGGGAGATTTTCCACGCTCATTTTTTAGGCATGTAGATGCCGATGGCTCGGCTAAGAGACGCTGCATGCAGAGGCGAAGTCGCATTTGGCGTAGTCTTGAATCTCGACGGGTTTTTCTTTCTGATAATCCGATGGACCAAGGCATCTAAATGTGGAGACAGGGACCTCTCGACAACCGCCCTACCTGCAGATATAAGCCATCAACCCAAAACGTCCAAAACCGTCAAGCACTTGGTCGGTGCCTGGATAGCATTTGGTCAGACTTCGCATGAAACCGTCTGGTACGTTTGCGCCGTTCCAAGATCTGGGAGGCGACATGGGAAACATGACGGCGAATCAAAGACTTGCAGGTCACATTAAGGCATGTGAACAGCAGATGAGCTGCGTGTACGCGCGAACGGCGGCGGAGGCAAAGCAGATTGAGCGGCGGGTGGCGGCGGGAAGTCTAGAGGCGGTCATGCCGGGGCTGTATGCGCGTCCGGAATACTGGTCCGAGTTCAAGTTTCGGCAGCGTTATCTGCATCGAGTGCGGGCCCTTGCGCAAAAGCACCCCGACTGGACATTTTGCTCCTATACGGCGGCTGTTATCTATGGTCTTTCGGTTTCGCATGCCAATTTGACGCACATCCATATCGCCGTGGCACCGGCACAATCAACGACGCCGGGCTCTCAGGTCGTTCGCCATCGTTATGTTCGTCAAACACGGGCCACCCAGATGGACATTGCCGTGACCGATATCGATCAAACGATTACGGATTGCCTGGTCGATGCATCGTTTGTCGAGGGCTTGATCATTGCGGACTCGGTGCTCCATGAGCAGCTGTTGTCGAAGGAACATCTCGTTGAGACGGTCGACAAGCTTGGCCTGAATCGTCGCGGTGTTGTGACGGCGCGCAGGGTTGCGCGGTGTGCCGACGGCTTGTCGGAAAGCGGCGGCGAGTCCAAGGCGCGTGCGCTGATGATCGAGCGCAGCTGGCAGGTTCCGGAGCTGCAAGTTGAGCTGTTCGACCCGGTTGAGCCGGGAAAGCCGTATCGCGTTGACTACCTGTGGCGCGTGGGCGACCGATTGATCATCGGGGAGTTTGACGGATTCGTTAAAAGCGAGAAGGCGGCGGAGGAGGGCAAGCTCGCAAAAGCGCAATTTGATGAGCGTCAGCGCGAGTCGAGGCTTTCGCTGCTTGATAACTGCAAGATCGTGCGCTTGTGCTGGGATGATCTAAGGGATCCGGCAAAGCTCGATCGCAAGCTCAAGGTTGCCGGCGTGCCGCGTGCGTGTTGAGGCGGCAGCAGGGCGTTAGGCTGCACGCGCGTGGATAATTGGACGTTTGAGAAATGAGCGTGGATAATCTCCCGTTTTTTGCCGAGGAAGGGGTTTAAAACGGGAGAATTTCCACGCTCATTTTTGTGGAGTGCAGCGCGCCAGCGGTTAGACGCTGATGATGTGGGGTAGCGGCAGGTCGTGGGCATCGATGGGGATGTGGTCGACGTGCTGCTCGTCAAAGGCGATGCCGATGATTTGACATGCGGGCGAGAGCATGGGCAGGTAGCGGTCATAGCAGCCGCCGCCGTAGCCCAGGCGCGCGCCGGTTTGGTCGAAGGCCACGAGCGGCACAACAATCATGTCGAGTGCTTCGGCAGACACGATAGGGAAGTGGTCGCTGTCGATGTCCATGGCCGTGAAGGCCCGCGTGGGGTGGGCGATAAACGGAGCCGAGGACGCATCGTCGACAGCAACTGCCCGCATGCACATGCGCTGGCCACAAGCTGCGGCATCAATTGCCGAGAGCATGCACGGATAGGCCACGCGCCAGCCGCGTTTGACGGCCGCAGCGGCAAACGCGGCTGGGTCGACCTCGGAACCCATCGCGGCATAGATGGCAACGGTGTGCGGCGCCGCGGCATCCAAGCGGCCCAGCAGCTCAATCAGCCGCGCACAGATAGCGGCAGACTTCGCCGCGCGCAAGTCCAAATCAAGAGCGTCGCGCCGAGCAATCACCGCCCGTCGCAACTCAGCCTTATCCATCCCAGCTCCCTCTCCCAAACCTACCAAAAAGGGACAGGTTTATTTTGGCAGGTTTTATCTGGGCAAACGTCGAAGCCGCCACAAAGGTGTCCTTTGTGGCGGCTTCGACTCGACGTTGGCTTCACAACGCCGCAGCGATTGCTTCAGTCACAAACTTATTGAGCGATTCACCCTTCTTTGCCGCTGCCAGCGCTGCTCGCTTGTGGAGCTCAGAGCCCGTTCTTACGTTGAAAGAGCCTTTAAAAGCTCGCTCGGGTTCCTTGCCCTTCTCGGCGCAAAACTCAAGGTAATCGTCGACGGCGTCGTGGAAACATTGCTCCACTTCTTCGGCCGTGGAGCCTTCAAATACGATTGCGTCCCTAATGCCGGCGACCATACCTGTTAGCACATGCTGTTCGGCATCGAACTCGACCGGGGCGAAATAACCCTTGTATGCCAAAACGTTACTCATGACTACCTCCGACATCTTGCAGAAAGCGAACGATGTTTCGAATGGTCCCCGCTGTCAATTCGTCAGATGGATGAGGCGCGTGCATTACGAACATCCTGCCATCTGATGGCCTGTAGAAGCGAACGCGCGATCCGGACGTCTTGCCTTTGCTGTCCATTTCAAAGCCATACGAAGCCATGACTTTTAAAAAATCCGCATACCGATACGTCGAAGGGCAGCTAAACAGTTGGGCGATGAGTTTATCGGTCCGCGTCATCCCGCCTCACATTCTGCAACTATATTCTAGTTGCAATTTCAGTTTGATGCAAGCACCTCTACTATAGAACATGTGTGCGTATAGAACAAGTGTTCGAATCACAACTGAGGAAGGAGACAGGCACCTTTGTGGTGGTCTGTGCTGTGGAGTGGGCGTCTGCGGCGGTTTGTCTCAATCTGTAACAGTAACTCGGCAAAATTGGACCTAGATGTTACAGATTGAGACAAACCGCCGCGGTGGGCTGCGCCGCCCCGCTCAAACCGCAGAAAAAAAGGTAGATTTTCAGACATGTCCCAAAAATCTACCTTTGCCATGCGTTAGCCCATCAGGTCGACTACGTTGAAGTCGGCGTTGCTCTTGGCGATGACTTCGCGGCCGCCAAAGACGCAGGTGGGCGACTCGGCTGCGATGCGCGTCACGTCGGCGCCGAGCGAGCGCAGCTCACCGGGCGTGGCGGCGAGCATCTGGGCGCGACGCTCCTCGCGCGCATGCGAATCGAGCCCGGCCAGGTAGGTCGTGTTGCGGCGCTTGGTGAGCGCGTACGGCTTCACGGGCGCGTCCATGCCGCTCACGCAGCTCACGATAAAGCCCTCAAAGGCGGCCTCGTCGGGCTCAAAGCTGCCAAGCCATGCACCCGCGCGCTTCACGCGCTCAATCGAAGGATCGATCGCCGGGTCGCGGTAGGTGTAGAACGCCGTCTGACGCTCGCCTGCCGCACGGAATCCGCAGCCGTACGCGCCGCCCTTCACGCGGATCTCGTTCCACAGGTAGTCGTAGGAGAGCGCGTTGGCAGCCACGGCCCAAGTGCCCGTCACGTCAATGCCCAGGCGACGCGGATCGCACGCACGCGCGGCAAAGCAGATGTCGCTGGGGATCACGAAAGCCTCGTGGCGGTCGCACGGCGTCGGCACCACGAGCGTGCCGCTGGCAGCGCCGTCGCCCGCGCCAAGCCCCAGGTCGCCCGCGGCATCCCAGTACGCGTCAAAGTCCTCGTCGCTGCCGGTAAAGCTCGCCAGGCAGCCATCGACCACAAAGATGCACTCCGCCAGCTTGGCAAGCTTGGTACGCAGCCCGTCCACGCGCTCGTCAAAGTGGTCGAGCAGATCGCGCAGGAACAGGTAGAAGTCTACGCCCGAGAGCTGCTCGCGCACCACGGCCGAAGGCGAGCTGTAGCTCATCGCGCGACCTAGTGCCGCCGAGTGGCCGTTGTTGATAAAGCCCTGCTCAAGCCCAATGCGAATCTGCGTGAGCACGTCGCGCACACGGTCGGCGTCGGCATCGAGCAAAAGCGTGCTCGACCATACCTCGCGCGGCAGGCTCGCCAGCGCATCGATCTTCTCGGACAGGGCGCCGGCGCTCACCAGCAGGTAGGGGCGCACGCTGTCCACTTCGGGCTGCGTCATGACTTCGGTCGTAAAGCTCAAAAAGCCGAGCTTGCCGGCGAGCAAGTTATCGAGTTCCTCGGCCGAGTGCTCGCGCGTGGGCAGCTGCTTAAGCAGGCGGCAGAGCAGTGTCACATAGGGCAGGTCCTCAAACGTGACGCAGCTCAGGTCGAAATACTGCATGGCGTAGGCCAGACGGTTGGTGGGGATGCCGTGGCGCAGGCAGGGGACTGTCTCTTATACACATCTCCGAGCCCACGAGACGTAGAGGAATCTCG
>USEK01000016.1 GCA_900553705.1 uncultured Collinsella sp. | reverse complement strand
CGAGGCCGAGCGCAAAATGGATTCTAAAAAACACCTTGCCAAATAGGAGCGTCAGCGCGAGACCCGTCTTTCCGTTGCTCCGCAGGAGCAGGAAAGACGGGCCTCATGCGCGAGGACGTTTTCAAAACCAAGCCCGGTCCCGGCCGGACAGCCCACGAACGCTACAGGTTCTTGACACCCATCGCGCGCATGGCGTTCAGGATGGCGATGATCGCCACGCCTACGTCGCCGAACACGGCAAGCCACATGTTGGCGATGCCCAGTGCCGCAAGCACCAGAATCAGCAACTTAATACCCAGCGCAAAGATGATGTTCTGCCAGACAATCGCCATGGTCTTTCGTGCCACGCGGATCGCGCGGGAAATGTTGGACGGCTTGTCGTCCATGAGCACAACGTCGGCGGCCTCAATCGCGGCGTCGGAACCCATAGCGCCCATGGCAATGCCAGCGTCCGCGCGGGTGAGCACGGGCGCATCGTTGATGCCGTCGCCGACAAAGGCGAGCTTGCCCTTGCCCGATTCGGCTGCCAGCAATGCCTCGACGCGCTCGACCTTGTCGCCCGGCAGCAGCTGCGCGTGGAACTCGTCGAGCCCCAGCTGCTTGGCCACCGCAGCAGCCACTTCCTCGCGGTCGCCCGTGAGCATGACGGTGCGCTTGACGCCGGCGGCGTGCAGGTCGCGGATCGTCTGCTCGGCATCGGCCTTAACGGTGTCTGCAATCACGATGTGGCCGGCGTACACGCCGTCAACGAGCACGTGGAGGATTGTGCCGACAACCTCGCAATTGGGAGCGTCGATACCGGCCGCAGCAAGCATCTTGGCATTGCCAACGACGACGTGCTTGCCGTCGATGGTTGCCGTCACGCCATGGCCCGCGTCGTTGGTGGAGTCGCTTACGCGCTTGGGGTCGACCTCGCCATGGTAGGCGGCGCGCACGGACTGCGCGATGGGGTGATCGGAGAACGACTCCGCAAGGGCTGCGACCTCGAGCAACGACTGCTCGGTATAGCCAGACTCGGGGTGCACCGCCACGACCGAAAACGTGCCGTTGGTGAGCGTGCCGGTCTTGTCGAAGACGACGGTGTCCACGTCGGCGAGCGTTTCGAGGTAGTTAGAACCCTTGATGAGAACGCCTAGTTTGGATGCGCCGCCGATGCCGCCAAAGAAGCTGAGCGGCACGCTGATCACGAGCGCGCACGGGCAGCTGACGACCAGGAAGGTCAGGCCGCGCAGGATCCAATCGGACCAAGCGCCAGTCACCAGGCCGCCGCCAAGCGCGAGCACCGCGGCAGCGCCGGTGACGGCGGGCGTGTAGACGCGGGCGAAGCGCGTGATGAAGTTCTCGGTGCGCGCCTTCTTTTCGCTGGCGTTTTCTACGAGCTCCAGGACGCGCGCGACGGTGGACTCGCCAAAGGGCTTGGTGGTGCGCACGTGGATGAGCCCCGTCATGTTGATGCAGCCGCTGATGATGTCGTCGCCGGACTTGGCGGGGCGGGGAACTGACTCGCCCGTGAGTGCGGCGGTGTCGAGCTGGGTTTCGCCTTCGACGATGACGCCGTCGATGGGCACGCGCTCGCCGGGCTTGACCGCAATCACGGTGCCGACGGCGATGTCATCGGGAAAGACCTGTTCGAGCGTGCCGTCGGCTTGCTCGACGTTAGCGTAGTCGGGCGCGATGTCCATCATGGCGCTGATCGACTTGCGGCTTTTGCCCACGGCATATGCCTGGAACAGCTCGCCGACTTGGTAGAACAGCATGACGGCGGCACCTTCGGCCATGTGCGGGTCGGTGTCGGGGAAGAGCACCATGGCAAACGCGCCGATGGTCGCGACGGCCATGAGGAAGCTCTCGTCGAAGGCCTTGCCGCGGCGGATGTTATTGAATGCCTTTTGCAGCACGTCGTAGCCGGCAATCAAAAACGGCACGAGGAACAGCACAAAGCTGGCGTAGATGTCGCCCGGGGTGCCGAATGCGGCAGTGAGGGTGCCGAGCTCATCGAGGGCGTACACCACGGCAAAAATGCCCAGCGCTACCAGGATGCGGCTGCGCTTATGCTCGAGTGATTCTTTTTTCTTGCGCTTCTTCTTTTTCTTTTTGGGGTCGGCGGTGGCCATGACTCGTATCCTCCCATTTGAATGAATGAACACTCGCTCATATAATTTCGCGAGCAAAGGCCGCGGCAAGCGCGGCCTTGCAGGTTGGCGTAAACCTGGGCTAGAGAATGATCTCGCAGTCCGGCTCGGCGTCGGCCGTAAACTCAACAACGCGGTTGAGCACCTCGTCGAACTCAGCATCATCGGCCTCGAGCGTCAGCTTCTGGGTCATAAAGTTGACGGACACGGATTTGACGCCCTCGAGCTTGGCCAGCTCGTCCTGAAGCTCGCGCGCACAGTTGGCGCAATCGATCTCATCGAGCTTGTACTGCTTTTTCATGGTGGGTTCCTTTCCCGTTTTTGCGGCTTGGGTGCAGGCCGCGCTGGTACCGTGGTTGGCTGCTATTCGCAGATGTGGCTCATGCCCTGGTTGAGCATGGTGTAGACGTGGTCGTCGGCGAGCGAGTATAGGATATTGCGCCCGTCGCGCCGGAATTTAACCAGGTGCGACTGCTTGAGTGTGCGCAGCTGGTGCGACACCGCGGACTGCGAGGTTTCGGTCGCTTCGGCGATGTCTGCCACGCAGAGCTCGCGGCCCATGAGGGCGTAAAGGATCTTGATGCGCGTGGTGTCGCTGAAGACCTTGAACAGGTCGGCGAGGTCGTAGAGAAGCTCCTCGTCGGGAAGGTCCTCGGGCGAGCAGGTGGTGGGGATCACTGGCTCGGTGGCCTCGGTGTCGGGTTTCGTTTCATCAACGCGGATGCTCATTGCAATATCCTTTCATATGAACATACGCTCAAATAACTTACTTCCGATTATATGAGCGTATGTTCATATGTCAATAACGTTTAAGTAATTCATCGCACAAAATGATGGGGAATAGTGGACGAGATTCCGGATTGAGCGGTTTTGATAGTCGATGCCGAGGTGGGTGCCCCCGCGCCGTGCAAAAATTGGAGTATTCTGCAACTATAGGGGGTCTGTTTATCTATTTCGGGCCAAATAAAGCCGCTCAAGAGTTATCCAAGGGCGGTAAACAGATAAGATCTTCCTCAAGTGTTGCCTAACGTTCCCGTTCGATAGCGTCTTTGTTTCTCATTTGGATTAACTTGTGGGTGCTGGAGGGCCGACCCTGCTGAATACTCGCAATTTTGCACATCGCTAGGGTACCCACCTTGTTAGCCGGTCTAGCTTCCGGCCCCGAAGATCCTGCCCTCGGGCGCGAGGCTGCTTGTTTGGGCAAATGATGGGCTGTCGGATTCGACTGTCTGCATGTCATCGATTGCTGTAACTTCATTAATTGTCGGGTCATCCAGCGTGATGCCTTCGAGTGTTGCTTTTTCGAGGTCGATTCGTTGGCGCTCTTCGGAATCCTGGCGAAGCTGCTTCTGAATTCGCCTTTTCTCTTCTATAAACCTTCTGAGCACAAACTGTCTCAGGTCCTCTTGCATGATTTGAAAGTCTTTTGGTAGACGCGAGGGGCGTACGCCCTCTTTCCGCTGGATTGCTTCCATGACCCTAACGAAAGAGCTGGCATGCATAAAGGAATAACGGCTGACGGTGATGATTCCGTATCCCATGGACGCAAGCGCATTCTTGCGTTCCTCATCGATGGCGCGGTCTTCTTCCGCGTCATGATAAAAACCGTTGTATTCAATGTCTGTGCGAGATTTCTTTAGATACGCATCCATAAAGAACTTTTTGCGTCTCGTAGATTCTTTGCGGCGGCGGTGACCTGTAATTCGTAATCGGTCTCAATTCCCTTAATACCAAGTCCACCTTCGCTTTTGGGCAGCGTAAGCATCATGATAAATGCCGTTTCCATGGGAGATCGGCATCCGTCGCGCACACATTGGATCGCCTTTCGGGCAAGAGCCAGACCGTCGCATCTGGTAATGGAATTAAAGAACTGTTTCAATCTCTCGGTCGAGGTGAGCGCGAAACGCTCGGTATAGGAGGTGGAAGAGTCGGTTCCAAGGGAATAAGCGCCGCATAGTTCAAAGTAGTACTCCACCAGTTCGCGAAAAGGAAGATAGGTGGCGGCCTGAAGTGCGCAAAGCTCAACGCCAACAATGAAGATGCCATCTTCAAGCTCTATAAAGCGTGAGTTCGAGAATCGTTTTGAAGAAACGTGGCATTGACAGTTCATTGCATGGCGCGCATTCCTGCGATCAAACACCATCACCTCGAGGGAATCATTCGCGTCGAGGGAAACATCATGTTTGGTGAGCCATTCTGCGGCTGCGTCAAGGAGCGTTCCGGTGGGACATGATCCGTAAATCGCGGCAGGGTTACAGGACTCGATGCCTTTCGCAGACACCGAATGCGCGGCCTGGTAGACCGCTTTTGCAGTGGTATGTGACAATACGATACTCATGGTATATATCGTGTCAGCTAATGCCGTGTTGATGGCGCTGAGTGAAAAAGTCGTTTTAGAGGTCTAACCAAATGCTGACCAAAAGCTTGACGCAATTATGGGTTGGTATGCCCTAAATAAAAGTTTTCGCAGCTTGGCTATAGCATAGAAATACTCAATTGCTGCACATTTGATATCGATGCATCGCCATCCGACAACGAATTACGTGTCGGGAATTGGCCGAAATCGTTCAAAATGAGGGTTCAGAATTTGTGATGGCAGATCTATCTGTGGAACGTAGGGCGGCCCCGCTGCGGGGTTTTCCGCTGCGAGGCCGCTCGTGATCTACCCCCGGGGTTTGTCGCAGGCGTTTCTACTTGGCAAACAGGTTCTTGAGGTTGAACTCGGCTTGGACGGTGCGGAGCATGAGGTCGGTGTCGTCGAGGCCCAGATGCTGCTCGTTGGCGTCGGCGGCGAGGGTTCCACGGCGGCGCGCCCAGTTCTCGAGCGCGGCGGGGGCGGATTCGCGGGGGAGCGAGCGGACGTCGGCATCCAGGCTGCGGCAGATCTGGCGCGAGTCGATGACGATGATCTTGCCGGCGCGGCGTGCCTCGGCGTAACCGTCCAGGTGGATCTTGAACCAACTGTCCTCAAAGGCGGCGTTGTGCGCCATGTACGGGTACTTCTTCATAAGCTTGAGCAGCTGCTTCTGCAGTTCCTTGTTCTCGCGGAACGGCTTTTTGCCGTCGATGTCGTCCCAGGTGATGTGGTGGATATTCGACAACGGCACATCCTCGCCGCGGTAGATGTCGGGCAGACCGCAGTAGTGCGCCTCGGCGTCGTGCGGGACGGCGTCGCTGGTGAGCTCCATGATTTCCCAACCCACATTGATGATATAACCGCGCTCGGGTGCACGGCCGGTGGTCTCGATGTCGACACCGAGCACGGTGCCCTGGATGGGCTTGCGGGCGTAGGCCACGCCGAGCGCGTCGCGGTCGCCGCGGATCTCGCGCATAACGGACGCGGCGGTGCGCTTTTGCATCTTGCCGATGGCGGCGCAGGTGTCGGCATCGGACAGGCCGCGCGAAAGCGTCGCGGGCGTCACGTTGCGCAGGCGTGCCTCGCCAATCTGGTCGCACAGGTCGCGGTTGCGGTCGGCCAGGTCGCGCACGGTGGCAAAGTCGAAGCCGGGGTCGACCTCGGCGGTAAAGTACTCGGTCTCGAGCACCTTGAGGGCCTCTTCGCCCTTCTGGCGCTCGGACTCCATGGCGCCGTGATCGCCATAGATAAACATGGGAATAAACGGCTGGCGCTCGTATTCGAGTGCTTGTGAAACGTTCATATAACTGCTCCTTGGATGGGCCGCGTCGTGCGGCTCAGGGTCATTAAGATGTGGCGAGATGATAGTTTACCATGGGCAACTATTGGCATCGCGCCTAGGACAACTACAATACCCTAGTTGACCGCTAGGACTTTTACAATGCTGCCGAAAGACACGAAAGGTTCCATCCGTCATGGATTTGCTGATTGATATTCTGCTCGACGCCGGCAAGGACACGCTCTCGCTGGTACCGTTCTTATTGGTGACATATCTGGCCCTCGAGACCCTGGAGCACGTCGCGGGCGACAGCGTTAACGGCGCCATCAAGCGCGCCGGTGCCGCGGGCCCCGTGGTTGGCTCGTTGCTGGGCATGGTGCCGCAGTGCGGCTTTTCGGCAATGGCGGCCACGCTGTACGCCGGTCGTGTCGTGACCTTGGGCACGTTGGTGGCGGTGTTCCTTTCGACCTCCGATGAGATGCTGCCGCTGTTGCTCGCCGAGCAGGTGCCCGTGCAGACCATGGCGATGCTTTTGGCTTCGAAGGCACTGATCGCGCTGGTCACGGGCTTTATCGTGGACGCCGCCATTCGCGGCCTGCGTCGTAACGCTCGCGCGCATGCGGCGATTCGCCGTACCGTGCTGGGGGCCGCTGCTAATTCGGCTCATGTGAACTGCGCGCACGACGACCACAGCGGCGGTGACATCATCGACGAGGTGGCCGAGGCGGGCGTGAGCGCCGACCACATCCACGAGCTGTGCGAGCGCGATCATTGCGGTTGCGATGAAGACGAGGACGAGTATGAACACGGACATGGCCACGATCACGGTCATGAGGGCGAGCATGAACACCATGATGGCCACGGTCACTCCCACTCCCACGAAGGGACGCCTGTCCTGTCGATCATCCGCAGCGCGATCTCGCACACCGTGCAGGTCTCGGTATTCATTTTTCTGGTGACGCTGGTCCTGGTCGCCGTGCTCGAGACCTTCGGCGAGTCCGCGATCGAGCAGTTCCTGCGCGGCAACGAGACGCTTGCGGTCCTGGGCTCGGCACTCGTCGGCCTGATTCCCAACTGCTCGGCCAGCGTCGTCATCACGCAACTGTACCTGGAAGGCGCGCTGCAGCTGGCCCCGATGCTCGCCGGCACGCTCATCTCTGCCGGTGTGGGCTACCTGGTGCTGTTCCGCACCAACCGTAGCGCCCGCGAAAACGTCCTGTTCCTGATCATGATGTACGTCATCGGTGCCGGCTGGGGCCTCATCCTCTCCGCCTTCGGCCTCTAAGTGGGCCTAACAAAACGGGCTTCAAAATAGCCATGCTCGGCGCCTGCACAATGCGGCGACGCATGGCATTTTGAAGCCCGTTTTTTGTTGAGCCATGGATTTTGAGCGCTCATACCGCCCAAAGCAAAAAAAAGCAGATTTCCGGGCATGTCCCAAAAATCTACCTTGGTTAGCGCAGCAGCTCGGTGAGTTTGCGCTTAAAGCGAGCCCGGTCTTCGCTGGTAAATGCCGCCGGTCCGCGAGTGCGTCCCCCGGCGCGGCGTACCTTCTTTTCCTCGTGGCGAATAAACAGCTGCATGTCGATAGTCGCCTTGTCGTACACGCGCCCGCGCACGCCGATGGCGGCGGCATCGCGCCCGAGCACCATGCTCGCCAAGCCAATGTCCTGCGTCACGACCACGTCGCCCGCCTGCAGGCGTTCGACAATGGCAAAGTCGGCGCTGTCGGCGCCCACGCTCACATCGAGCGTCGTGACCCAAAATCCGCGTCGAGCGTGCTCAGCATCGCGCGGGTCGTCGCGGCGAATGTGCCGTTCTAGGTTTTGCGTGCTGTTGCCGGCGATAACAACGGCGACGCCCGCCCGCCGCGCGCAGTCAATCGACTCGCGCGTGACCGGGCAGGCGTCTGCATCAATAAAGAGCGTTCGTGGCATCTAGTGCACCAGTTTGCCAAATTGAATAGCACGAACAATCAGCGTTACGCCAAACACCAGCAGTGCGGCGCCGCTAAAGATGACGAGCATCTTGGCCGACCACAGCGGATAGATAAACACGAACATGCCGGCGATGATGGAGAGTGCGCCGCTCAGGATGGCGAGGGCGCGGTTGGACGAAAGCTCGGACTCCAGAATGGACATGACACCTTCGACAATCCAGCCAAAGCCGGCCACGATAACCACCATCGTGGTGAGCGTCGCGGTCGAGAAGGCCTGGTTGCGCAGGATTATGGCGCCGCCCAAGATAATGAGTAGGTTGGAGATGATGCTCGTCACGCGCCAGCCGGTGGGCAGCAGCGGCTCAAAAATGGCAGTGAACAGCCTGATGGCAGCAGTGATTACAAAGTAAAAACCCAGGACAGTCGTCAAAAAGACGAGGGACTTGGCGGGTGCAAAAAGCAGCGCGATACCAGCAATGAGCGCTAAGACGCCCGTGATGGCGTAAATCCAGCGCACGGCCTTGACGGCTTTGCCCGCCATGCTTTTCTCGTCAAATCCAAACTGGCTCGATTTTTGGTCATCGTTCTTAAAGATGCCCATAATGTCTCCTTTCCGTGCGGCGTAAGCCTTGATCGTTACAACCAGTATCGCCTAAAGGCGCTGGCGTATGGGTCGGAGAGGGCGAAACGTAACCCAAAGGCCCCGAATTGTTTCCGTTGTTCCCCACGTTGCGATTTTCTATTCAACAGGTGTAGAACATTGCAGCCCTGTTCGTTATTGCCTACGTTTTAGGTTAGATTTTCCTAAGGACAATTGGCTTGTATTGGGGGTCCCTATGAACGAAGCAGTTCCCGAGGCGCCGTCGAGTGTCGAATCGATGGCAAAGCAAGGTTGCGAAAAGCTCGGTCTGGAAGCGTTTGATGCGCTGGTCCGTCGTGCCCGTACGTGCCGCCGCTTTGACGAGTCCATGCGCGTGCCGCGCGAGTTTTTGCTCGAGCTGGCGGAGCTGGCGCACCTGACTCCCTGTGGTGCCAATGCTCAGCGTCTTCGTTTTCATGTGGTGAGCGGTGCCGAGGATTGCGCGCGTGTATTTGATGAGCTTGCATGGGCTGGCGCGCTTAAGGATTGGCCGGGTCCTGCCGAGGGCGAGCGTCCGACCGGCTACATCGCGATTTTGGCCGAGTGCGCCGTTCCGGGCAAGCCTGCCGCTCCCATTACCGAGGTCGACACGGGCATTGCCGCGCAGACGATGATGCTCGCCGCCCGCAGCGCCACGCCCGAGGTGGCAGCCTGCATGTTCAAGGCCTTTACGCCCCGCGCGATCGATGCCATGGGGCTCGATAACGACAAGTATGAGCTCAAGCTGATCATGGCGTTTGGCGTTCCGGCCGAGACTCAGGTGGTCGATGCGATCGATTCCAACCCCGACGGCTCAATTAATTACTGGCGTGACGAGGCGCAGGTGCACCACGTGCCCAAGCGTCCGCTTGCCGACGTGCTGGTGTAGCTGAGCGTCGCCGCGGTGTGATCCGGCGGTGAACCACCACAAAGGTACCTGTCCCCTTTGTGGTGGTACGAGAGGAGGACATGTGGCCGATCTGTATTTGGTGCGGCATGGGCAGACTGAGCTCAATGTGCAGAGCATTTTGCAGGGCTGGCACGATTCGCCGCTTACGGCGCGCGGGCGTCAGCAGGCGCTGGCGACGCGCGCGGCGTTTGAGGCGCGCGGCGTGGCCTTTGATCATGTGTATTCCTCGCCGTTGGGCCGGGCGCGGCATACGGCCGAGCTTATCGTTGGCGAGGGCCGTTCTATTGAGCTGGTCGATGACCTGCGTGAGTGGCATTTTGGCTCGTTGGAGGGCACATCAAATCGCGAGATGCCGCCGCAGCCCTGGGGCGATTATCCGGTGGCCTTTGGCGGTGAGTCGGAAGCGCAGCTCCGGGCGCGTATGGTCGCGGCGCTGTCCCGCATCATGGCCAGGCCGCAGCACGACTGCGTGCTGGCGGTTTCCCACGGCTCAGCCTGCCAGGAGTTTCTTGAGTATGTGACTGGCGAGGGGGAGCTACCCGACAACGGCGCCGTGCTTCATTTTGGCTATTGCGACGGGGCGTTTTCGCTCCTTGATTGGTGACGAACGAAAGGACCCCTATGAATAAAGATCTGTATCTGGTCCGTCATGGACAGACGATATTCAACCTCAAGCGTATCATTCAGGGGTGGAGTGACTCGCCGCTTACGCAGTTGGGCTGCGACCAGGCGGCGCGCGCCGGCATGTTTTTACGTGCGCGCGGCATTGAGCCCGATCATGCCTACACCTCCACACTTCATCGCACCGAGCAGACTATCGCCAACTTGTGGCCGGGCTTGGCGTACGAGCGCCTGGACGGCCTGCGTGAGTGGTTCTTTGGTGACTTTGAGGCCGAGCGCGTGATGCTCATGCCCGAGCGCCCGTGGCGCGACTTCTATCGCCAGTTTGGCGGCGAGGGCCAGATGCAGGTGCGCGACCGCATGGTGGCGACGCTGACCGAGCTTATGCAGCGTCCGGACCATACGTGCGTGCTCGCGGTAAGCCATGGCTCGGCCATCAAGGAGTTCATGGACCACGTGAGGGGTGCGGCGGCCGACGAGCGCGATCGCGTGCCGGGCAACTGCTCAGTGCTGCATTTTGCGTTTGACGACGATGCCGGTACGTTTGAGCTGATTGAGATTTTTACGCAGGAGGATTACGCACGCGAGCTGGGGCTAGAGCCGCTCGTGGCTGCCGCGGGTCCGCAGCGCGGATAGCGCGGACGCAGCGATGCGGATCGCCGACATAATTGCTCAACAAGCAAGGGGCGGGGATGCATGCGTAGGCATTGCATCCCCGCCCCTTGCTTGTTGAGCAGCCGAGTATTTGTGCCGAGCGTTTAAGCCTGGCTAGAACCACCGTGCAATCTGGTGGGTGAGCAGGCCCGTTGGAACCTGCGGTGCGGCGCCTGCGACCTGCGCGGCGGGGAATAGCGCGGCAATGGCGAAGTTGAACGGCTCTTTGCCCGTGTAGGTGCCGGCTGCGCGGGCATCGTCGGCCAGGAGCTGTGCCGCACCTGCCAGCGCGGCGGCGTAGGCGGCATCAGCCGGCGTCGGTTCCGGCGCCTGGTCGAGCATGGCACGGATGGCGCCGACGGCGTCCTCGCGCTTGACCTCCCACACGCGGTGCGTAATGCCCGCAGGATCGGTGACGGCGTAGAGCGAGGCGCCCTCTTTGGCAGCGCTCAGGATGATGTCCATGACGGGCGACGCCTCGTAGGCGAGCGACACGGGCCGCGGCTGCACCTTGAGCTCGGCGATCGCGCGGGCGGCTGTGGCCGCATCTGCGAAGGCTACGTCGTCGCCCGCCAGCACACCGATCGGGCAAATCGCCACGACACCCGTCACGCGTCCCGGCTCGCCCGAGCATTCGTACACGTAATACGCCGCACCTGGGTCCTTAAGCATCAGGCCATCGGCAATGGCTCCGCGCAGGGCATCGTTGCCGCTCAGAATGCTGCCCATTGCAGGCAGCGCTTCGAGCACGCGGTCCTGAGCCGGGCGGATGCAGGGAAACGGAAGAGCTTTCATGGACGGTCCTAACGCGCGAGTCGGTTTGTTCGCGGCTTATTATGCCTCAACTTGGCCGTTTACGTCCCAGAGCGTGTTGTCGGCAAGCGCGATGAGCACGTTTTGGCAGCGAACGATATCGGCGTGGGGCACATATTCGTTGGGCTTGTGGGCGAGCGCGAGCGACCCGGGACCGTAGCTCATGCAATTGCGGTTACCCGTCTTGCCGGCAATGACGGCAGTGTCGGTGTAGCCGGTAAAGAAGCCGACGGTCGTGTCCGCGCCCGTCACATCGTCTGCTGCGCACTTGAGTGCAGCTAGAAGGGGAGAGTTCGGGTCGCGCTCGATAGCGGGGCGGTCGCCTGTCACGGTATAGCTTCCATGGCAGCCGGGGACCGCGGCTTCGGCGCCGGCGATGGCCTGCTCTACCATGCGCGTCGCGGCGGCTGTATCGGTCGGCGGGGTCAGGCGCATATCGACCCAGACCTTGGCATGGTCGGGCACGACATAGGGGCGATATCCGCCCTCGATTTGGCCAAACGTGATGGTCGAAGGCCCCAGCTCATCGTGCACGGGCAGCGCCACAAACGCGCGACGGAGCGAACACACGACCTCGGCCATGGCGGCGACGGCATCCGCGCCCTTCCAGGGCTGGCTCGCATGCGCCGTCACGCCAGCCATTTCAATCTCGAACCACGTACGCCCCTTGTGCGCCACCTGGATCTGTCCGTCGGTGGGCTCGGTGTCCAGCACCCATTCGCGCGAGCCGACCCAGCCAGCATCGATCGCGGCCTCTGAGCCGCGCATAAAGTCTTCCTCGTCGACCGAGCAGATGAGTGAAAAGCCGCGGCGGGGCAGCGCGCCATCCGCCGCCACGCGCTCGAGCGTATGGACCAGTGCGGCAATGGCGCAGGCCAGGCCACTCTTCATATCGCAGGCACCGCGGCCGTAGAGCTTGCCGTCGCGCACGACCGCCCCGAGCGGCGCAATGTCCGCGTCCCAGCCATCACCCAAGGTGACGGTGTCCATATGGCAGATATAGACCAGCCGTGGCTCGTCGTTCAAACCGGGCACGGTGACCATAAGATCGCGGCGCCCAGGGAGTACTTCGAGCTCTGCAATCTGCACGGCATCGAGTACCGGATGGCTCAGCTGCGCCAACCGTTCCTCAACCAACGCTTTGATATAGCGTTCAATCTCGCCCTCATACGCACCTGGGTCGGAACTGTCGATCCGCACGAGCCCTTGCGTAAGCCGCCAAGCACAATCTGTATCAACCATAGGCACCTCACAGATAGTTAGGTCAACATACAGATTGTATGCCAAGAAGCGGCTCGGTGCATTTAATGGAGCGCTCACAAAATGGGGGCGCCTCTCGTGCGAAAGGCGCCCCCGCGGGCATTCAATGTCAGCGACGGGCGGGCCACATGGGGAACTGCCCGTCAGATCAGCCGGCGCTATTTGATCACGCGCACGCGATACATCGAGGGAATCTGCTTGAGTGCTTCGATGGTACTGGTGTCAAGGTGCTCGTCGGTGTCGAACATGGTGTAGGCGTTCTCGCCGGCGGACTCGTTGGTCATGCGCTGCACGTTGGCGTTGTCCTTGGCAAGGATTGCCGTGATCTGGCCGATCATGTTGGGCACGTTGGCGTGCAGGCAGGCGATGCGGCTTGCGGCGCGCGCCTTGCCCATGCTGCAGGCGGGGTAGTTGACGCTGTGTGCGATGTTGCCGTTCTCCAGGTAATCCTTGAGCTCGCTGATGGCCATGTCGGCGCAGTTGGCCTCGGCCTCGCCGGTGCCTGCGCCCGAGTGCGTGGTGATAAACGTATTGGGCATCTTGACGGTTTTGGGCGTGGCAAAGTCGCAGCTAAACCAGCTGAGCTTGCCTGCACGCAGGGCGGCGTCGACGGCGTCCTCGTCAATGATGGTCTCGCGTGCGTAGTTGATCAGCACGGCGTCCGGGGCCAGCAGGTTGATCTGCTCGGTGCTGATCATGCCGATGGTGTCGGCCTTGCTGGGCACGTGCACCGTGAGGTAATCACAGCCGCGGCAGAGATCTTCGAGCGTGCCCACGCGCTGCACCTCGCGGCTCAGCACCCACGCGTGCTCGACGGAAATGAACGGGTCGTAGCCGTAAACGTCCATGCCCAGGTCGACGCAGGCGTTGGCGACCTTGGAACCTACGTTGCCCAGGCCGATGACGCCGATGCGCTTGCCTTTAAGCTCGCGGCCCACAAAGGCCTTCTTGGCCTTTTCGGCATCGACCTGAATCTCGGGGTCGTCGGCGTTGTCGCGCACCCAGTTCATCGATTGCACCACGCCGCGGCTCGAGAGCACCAGCATGCCTAGGACGAGCTCCTTAACGGCGTTGCTGTTAGCGCCGGGGGAGTTAAAGACGACGACGCCCTTCTTGGCGTACTCCTCGACGGGGATGTTGTTGACGCCGGCGCCGCAGCGGGCGATGGCGCGGATGCCCTCGGGCAGCTCGTAGCCGTGCAGGTCGGTCGAGCGCATCAGGATGGCGTCGGCCTCTTCGGCGGTGCTCACAAATTCGTAGCCCTCGCCAAACTCGACTTTGCCGTCCTTGGTGATGTCGTCGATGGTCTTAATCTTACGCATGGAAAAACTCCTTAGCAGGTTTGGTTTAAACAGGTGGTTTGAAGTGGCTGGTCGGCCCGCGCGTTGCGGGCTAGTTAGATCGCGGACTCAAACTATGCTGCGCTTCGAAGTCCTTCATGTACGAGGCCAGTGCCTGCACGTCTTCCATGGTTACGGCGTTGTAGACGCTGGCGCGCATACCGCCCACCAGGCGATGGCCCTTGACGTTTTGAATCTGGTGCTTGGCCGCGCCTGCGACAAAGGCCGCGTCGAGTTCGGCGTCGCCGGTGCGGAAGGTGACGTTGGCGATGGAGCGGCTGTCGGCCTGCGTAGTGCTATGGAACAGCTCGCTGTGCTCGAGCAGCTCATAGAGCAGGTTGGCCTTGGCCCAGTTGCGCTCGGCCATGGCGGCAAGTCCGCCGGTCTCCTCGACCCAATGGAACACCTTGCCGCACACGTAGATGCCAAAGGTGTTAGGCGTGTTGAGCATGGAGCCCTTGGCGGCCTGGGTCTTAAGGTCCATGTACTGCGGCGTCTGCGCAAAGGCGGGGCCGTCGGCGATGAGGTCGTCGCGCACGATGACCACGGTCACGCCCGCGGCACCAGCGTTTTTCTGCGCGCCGGCGTAGATGAGGCCGTAGCGCTCGACGTCGAGCGGCTGCGACAGAAAACAGCTCGAGACATCGGCGACCAGCGGCACGTCGCCGCAGTTGGGCAGCTCGTGGTACATGGTGCCAAAGATGGTGTTGTTCTGGCAGATGTAGACGTAGTCGAGCCCGTCGCCCGCGGCCTCGGCGGCAATGCGCGCGTTGACGTCGGCCATGGCGGGAATGCGGTCGAAGTTGGTGTCCTCGGAGCTCGCGAGCAGCACGGCCTCGCCGTACTTGGCGGCTTCTTTGTATGCCTTGTTGGCAAAGTTGCCGGTCACGATGTAGCCGGCGCGGCCGCGGCGCATGAGGTTCATGGGGATGCCCGCAAACTGCAGTGTGGCACCGCCCTGCAAAAACAGGACGCGGTAATTGTCGGGGATGCTCAGCAGGCGACGCAGGGTTGCCTCGGCGTCGTCGATGATCTGCTGGTACATGCTAGATCGATGGCTCATCTCGAGCACGGACATGCCGCAACCGCGGTAGTCCATCATCTCGTCGGCGATCTCGGCGAGCACGCTTGTAGGCAGTGCGGCCGGGCCAGCTGAGAAGTTGTGCACACGTGCCATCTTCTAGTCCCCCTCGTAGTCGTTTGAACGTTCGGGATACTTTAGCACAGTGGAGCGCCAGGTGCGACCGCATCACGGTAAAACTCGAGTGCGCTGCTATGATTTACAGGATGGTTACATGGGGGAGGGGTGCTTTACTCCTCGGGCAAATCCGAATCTGCGAGCGAAGGCATGAGGTTCTCTAGGCGCTTGATCTCTTCGCCGCAAATTAGCTACCTCCTGGTCACTACGACGCCAGTGTGGCGATGACGGCTTCGTCGCCGGCGTATATGAGGGTGTCGCCATCGGGGATGATCGTCTGGCCTTCGCGCTTGAGCATCACCACAATAAACGGATGCTTGCCTTGCGGCACGTCGCGCAGGCGCTGACCGGCCAGGCGACCGTGGGGGGTCACGGTGACCTCGCGCAGTGTAACCTCGGCACGCTCTTCGAATGTTGGGGCGGCCATCACCAGTAGATCGCCTTCCTGGATCACGGTATCGCCGTTGGGCAGCACCGGGTGCGCCCCGTCGCGCAGTACCAGGACCACGAGCATATCTGTAGCGCTGCCAATGTCCGCGAGCGAGCGTCCGGCAAACGGATGTCCAGCGCCCACCTTGAGCTTTACAAACGACATGCCGTCCTCGTCGCGGTAGTCGTTAAAGGTGCGGCGCACGTCGCCGGTCTCATCGATCATATCGAGCTTCTTCGCCACCGCCGGCAGCAGCGAGCCTTGCACCACAATGCTCGACACGGCAATCACAAACACCAGGTCAAATAGGTCGTGTCCGCCAGGAACGCCGGCAACCACGGCAAAGAGACCAAAGACGACCGAAGCTACTCCGCGCAGACCCGCCCAGCATACGAGCGCAACCTGGCGAGGGTTCGTCTTAAAGGGCGCTAGGAGCACGCCGACGGCGATGGGGCGGCTCACAAAGAGCATAAACGCCATGAGTGCCAGGCTCGGCAGCAGCATCTGCGGCAGGCGTGCGGGCGTTACGAGCAGGCCGAGCAAGAAGAAGATCGTCATCTCGGCCATCTCGGTGAGGGTATCGAAGAAGTGCGCCATCTCGACCTTGCCGGTGATGTCGCTCGCACCCAGCACAATGCCGGCCAGGTACACGGCCAAAAATCCGTTGCCGCCCAGGTAGCTCGGCAGCGCGTAGGCGACGATGGCCACGGCGAACAAAAAGATGG
>USEK01000015.1 GCA_900553705.1 uncultured Collinsella sp. | reverse complement strand
AATGATACGGCGACCACCGAGATCTACAGTCGACTAGTCGTCGGCAGCGTCAGATGTGTATAAGAGACAGGGTAGAACCAGCGGCGCGCCAGGCGCGTAATCTCTCCGTCATACTCGATGACGTCCATGCGCAAGCCCTCGTGCGACATCAGGGCGAATTTAGGATAGGCAAACCCGCCGCCGCCCAGCATAAGAATGCGGTCGATACCGTGACCATAAGCGTCGCGCATCGCATCCTCGGCCTCAAACACGTCGTTAAACGCGCGATAGTACGCAAAGACGGGCTCCGCCCAGCGCTCACCAACGTAACTCGCGCTTTGGTAGACGCCGCCTTGCACCAATACGCGGACTTCGTCGCCGCCCTCGTCGTGCACGCGTTTCACACGCGCCAAGCCATTGCGGGTTCGCGCAACCTGCAGACAGGCAGCACGAACAGCGACAGCGGCCGCACCAAGCGCCGCGGCTCCCAGAGCAACGCCGGCAACGACGCCGGCAGAAACACTCGGCTTGTTCATCTAGAGCTCCTTTTGCAGATAAAGGCCATGGTCATAAAATCCAAGATGGCGATAGTACTCGCGCGTGCCAATCGCGCTAATCACGTTGATACGCGCATAACCCGCATCCCGGGCAATCTCGCACGCACGCTCTACGAGCAAACGCCCCAACCCGTGATGTTGCGCCGCCTGGCCCTGATCGCCCACGCGCGCCGCCATGCCATACACGTGCACCTCGCGAATCATCGCCTCGTCCGGCGTCGTCGGCAACTCGTCCGCATGTGCGGCAACAAACGAATGGTCGGGCAGCGACAACCGCAAAAAGCCCGCGATCTTGCCCCGCGGCGTCACCCACTGCAAAAAGCGCTCGTGAGTCACCGGCGTCTCGTACGCCACTTCCTCATCAAGAGAAAGCTCATCCAAGTCGGCACCCGCGGTACTGATCTCGCGATAGCGAATCTCGCGCACCACTGTGCCTTCTCCACGAGCCGCCAAGCGATTCTCGACGAGCTGACGCAGGTTGGGCTTCTTGTTGCCCACCATGATGTCATCGGAGCTAAAGTCGCGGATCATGCGACTGATGCGGCAGAACGCCGGCGTCACCACGATGTCATCGGCCAGTACATCGAGCAGCTCCTCCTCGGTATAGGGACGCCACTTGCCACGCTCATAGCAGCCCACCAGACGCGAGCCCTCGATGAGTGCACACGGATAGACTTTGACCTCGTCGGGCATAAAGGCCCCCTCGGTCACAAAGCGCTCGTAGTCGCGCTTGTCCCCTTCGGGCGTGGCGCCCAGCAAGTTGAGCATAAAATGCGCGTGAATCTTAAAGCCAAACAGGCGCGCAAGCGAAAACGCCCGCTCGATCTGCGCCACCGAAATGCGCCGCTCGTTGATATCGAGCAGGTGCTGGTCGAGGCTCTGGATGCCCATCTGGATCTTGGTGCAGCCCAGGCGGCGGATAAGCGTGAGGGCCTTCGGCGTTACGGCATCGGGGCGCGTCTCGATAACGAGTCCCACCACGCGATGCTTCGCCGTCTCGTTGATGCGCTGTTGACGTTCAAGCTCCTCCATCGTTGCCGTCTGCCACTCGGCGACTTCGCCCCACGGCGTACCGGGGCCGTACAGACGACGCACCGCACGGTTGTAGCCGCCCACGGCAGCATCCACACGCCCCTGGTCGTCGGCAACGCCGCTCGCAAGCTCAACCTCATCGGTCGCAATACCGGCAGCGCGATAGCGCTCGCGACGCTCCGCTACCACCGGCGGCAGGGCATCGGCGGGAGCGTCATCGAGCAGGCGCCCCGCCTCGGCACGACTGATGCCCGGACGCGCCAACATGGGGTTTGCCGCCACGCCGGCGACGGCATCGTCATTGAGCGCACGGAAAAGCTCCGACATAAACCACGTCTGATACCCTTCCGGATAGTCGCTCCAGGTGCCACCGAGCACGATGAGCTCTATCTTATCGGTCGCATGCCCCATCTGCGAAAGCGCCGTCAAACGGGCGCTCACCTGCAGATATGGATCGAAGCAGTTTTGCTCTGCACGGGCGCACGCCGGCTCGGCGTGCAGATAGCTTTTGGGCATGCGCAGGTCGTTGGGGCAAAACAGGCAATCGCCCGAGCACGGCCACGGCTTGGTGATGACGGTAATGGTCGCTACGCCCGAAGCCGTGCGACGAGGCTTCATGCGTAGCACCTGCAGCAGTTGACGCTCTAGCTCGGCATCGACATTCCATACCGTCCAACGAGCCGGCTCCTCGCGCTTCACCCGCTGGTAAAACGGCAGCAGGCGACGCTTGGCCAGATCGCGCTTGTCGGCACCCTCACGGCGTGCCTCGGCATGTATCAGTTTGACGAGCGCTTTGTCGTCCACGGTCTCGCCGCGACGCAGGGCCTCGAGTATGTTCAAGATAATCTGTTCCATGTCCCCATTGTAAAGGCAAAGGCGCCGGAGCCGATCTCGGCTTCGGCGCCTTCATCAAAGAGCATGCCTATATGTACCGATCTCCGAAAACCGCATGTCACTCCGGATCAAACGACATGTCGCCCGAACCGACCTCGAAACGATACGTAGCAGACTTATCGCCGTTGTCGAATTCAAGATTCAATATGGTCTCGCCATCGTAGCCAAGCGGAAGGAAATCGCTCTCGAAGTCACCGCTGCCCACGGTGAGGCTCGCCTTAAAGCCCGTAGAGTTCGGAACCGTCATCTCCACATCGCCCGAGTCCACGCTTACGTCCATCGACTTCGCGGGGGCCTGGTAGAGCTCGAACGTCACATCGCCCGAACCGACCTCAGCACTGAGCGCATCAGTCACGCTGCCCGCAAACTCTACATCTCCCGCACCCAGGAAAAGGTCGAAACCATCACAGGTGACACCGGCAATCTGCAGATCACCCGAGCCCACGTGCGCGTTGACTCCCTTCAGATGTTCGGCAACACGGCGCGGCAGCTCGACCGTAACTGAGCGATCGATTGCCTTACCGTCATCACTTCCAAACTGGGAAACCTTGAGCGTCGAGTCCTCGACGGATGCGATGTTCTGCGTCGCGGCCTTGGAGGCATCCATACCATTGGCAACGCGTCCCCGCTCGATAACGCGAGCCTTGTTACCATCAATAACCTTGACGTCCACCGTAGCCGCATCGATATCGAAATCGAGGTAGCGAAACTCATCGGCATCAAAGGTCGTACACGAAAGCTGCTGAGGCCGAGCGGAATAGTTACCGCCATCGTTCATAAAATCGTCGTCATCAACCACATCGTCCATACCGGACAAGCCGGGTATAACATCGTCGAGATCCCACGGGCCATCAAAATGAATCAAAGTCCGCGAAACGCCAAAAACAAGCCCGATAATCAGTACAAACGCTCCGATGCCGACGCCCAGGCGCAGCTTGGATTCATGCGAAAGCTTCATCATTCGTCACCTTCTTTGGCACATGGCTCAGCGGTGGCCGCGGTAGCCACGTCAGCATCAGGTTCCGCAGAAGTATCCTTCCCCTGGGCCCTGACCGCCGCCGGCGCCGGACCAACCTGAATATCCCCGCGTGCCCAATCACCATCGAGCGCACGCGCCACCCAGTGATAGATGGGAATCGTAAAGAAGATCAGTGCGGCAAAGGGGCCGGCACCAAACAGGAACATCAGCAAAAAGAACAGTAGCCAGCACACGGCCCAATACGGGAACGACTGGAACGGGCCCTTCACCGGAGTCGAGCCAACCGCGGTGCCACTCGTCGCCTGCGCCGTAGCGGCATTAGCGGCCTGTGCACTCCAGCTTGCCGCTTGCGCCGCCTTGGCGGCGGCGTCACTCGCCTGTGTTGCCGCCTCGGTAGCTCGTGCCGCCGCCTCATGGGTGCGTGCGCGCTCTGCCGCCTCGGCCTCGCGCTGACGAGCGCGGTCCTCGTTCTCAAACTCGATATCGTCCTCGATCTCGTCGCTCGGATTGAGCAGCTCGTCCAGGCTCACACCATAGAGTTTGGCGAGCGAGATCAGGTTCTCGGTATCGGGCGAGCTCTCCGCGCGCTCCCATTTACTGACCGCCTGGCGCGACAGTCCCAGCTTTCGTGCCAGCCCTTCTTGACTAAAGCCTTTGCTGCGGCGAAGGTCGGCGAGCCGCTGCGCAGTTTCTACATTCATGGTTCCTCCTATGTGATGCCAGCCGTACCGCCGGACCGCTTTTGTTCTTAAGGCGCCTTGCACAGTTAAAAATCTATCCGCCACCGCCAAAAGCATGCCACCTATTCTAGTGAGATTTTTGACAACTGGCAGTTGCGGGCACATATGAGCTGCGGAAATGTGTCCAAACAAAGCAATGAGCCGCAGCTCGGTTGTCCCCGTTGCGGCGTTAACGGTAGTATGGTCATACTGTTTATTCCGCACCGCCAACGGAGGGAGTTCCGCGCCGTGAACCGCGATTTCGCCTCATCGCTCATCCAGCTCAACAACACGTTCTATCGCGAGCACTCCGCCTCCTTTTCCGATACGCGCCAGGCCCCGTGGCCCGGCTGGGTGCGCACCATGGACATCGCGCTCGAACAGCTCGACGTCGCCACGATCGAGCATCCCGTCCGCGTCTTCGATCTCGCCTGCGGCAATATGCGATTCGAAAACTTTGCCGCCGGCGGCGCACTTGCCGCCAAGGGCGTCGACGGCGCAAACCCCTCGGCAGATGCCAGCTGCCCGTTTGAGTTCTATGGCGTCGACTCGTGTCAAGACCTGGCCATCGATGCACATGGCCACGCGCTGCGCATTCCCAACCTGCACTTCCAGGAACTCGACGTGCTCGACGCTCTCATGAAGCTCAACCCCGCCGAGACGCCCGACGTGCTTTTCGACGCCCCGCTCGCCGATATCTCGGTCTGCTTTGGCTTTATGCACCACGTGCCGTCGTGCGAGTACCGCGTACGCGTGCTCGACGCCCTGGTGCGGCAAACGCGCCCGGGCGGCATCATCGCCATCAGCTTTTGGGAGTTTATGAACGACGAGCGCATGGCGCGCAAGGCCGTTCGAGCCGAAGCCCGCGCCGAGCTCACCCCGCCGTTTGAGGGTTACGATTCCGCACAGTTTGAAGCCGGCGACCACCTCATCGGCTGGCAAAACGACCGCCACGCCTACCGCTATTGCCATCACTTTGACGATCAGCAGATCACCGACCTGGTGCGCGGCGTCCGTACGTTCTACAAGAGCGGCGAGGTCCCCGTGCGCGAGCTTGAGCGCTTCCATGCCGACGGTCGTAGCGGCGAGCTCAACCGCTATGTGATTCTCAAGCGCCTGTAGGCACCGACGACTCGCCGCCGAGCCGCACCACATCTTTCGGGCAATCTATGCCCGCCCTTTTCAACCCATTGACGGAACGCGCGGCCATGCGTTTCGCATTTATGACCAAGGAGCCTCATGGGAGCCGTCCACGTTCGCACGCCTAAGAACTTTGTGCTCGAGGAGCGCCTGGAGCGCTACGCCGATGCGATCGAGACGAACCCCGAGGCTTATGCCGGAGATTGGCGCGAGGCTTGTGCGCCAGCTGGCAGCAAGCCCTTCGAACACCTTCACCTGGATCTTGGCTGTGGCAAGGGAACGTACCTTGTAGAGCGCGCGGGCCACGAGCCAAACACCCTCTTTATCGGCATGGACCAGGAGCCCATCTGCATTGCCTATGCCGCGCAGAAAATCTGCGAGCAGGAGCTATCCAACGCACTCGTCCTGCCCCGAGGCGCCGCATCGCTGCCACAGCTATTTGCCGCAGGCGAGCTCGATGCCATCACCATCAACTTTCCCACGCCGCAGCCCAAGGCCAAGTACGCCAAAAAACGACTCGTCCATGTCGACCATTTGATGCTCTACCGCCCGCTCTTTGCAGCCAACGCCACCGTCACGCTGCGCACCGACAGCAAACCATTGCGCGATTACGCCCTGGGACAGTTTGCCGCGGCCGGCTACGACACGCTTTGGGTAAGTGACGACGTACGCCGCGACCATCCCGAGCATCCCGAGACCGAGTACGAGCGCCGCACGCGCGAGATGGGTGCCGCCGTCTATGGCATTCGCGCCACACCTGGAGCGCAGCCCAGCGATGAACAGCTCGCGGCGGGCCGCGCGCAGGAGCAAAGCCTTGCCTGCTACCTGCCCGAAAACCTCGATGCGCTCACCTATGTACCTCTGGGCATGGAAGAGGCCGTCGAGAACTTTAGAAACCGCGCCCGCAAAGGCAAGAAGCGCCTGCCGCAGGAGTCCTAGGGGCTTCTGATGGTCGCGGCGTCGGCAAACAAGTGAAAATAGGCGTCAGCGAACGACCCTCAAACCTAAGTGAGTAGACTTTTTTGCAATAGCCAAGCACAACCCGCATAACGAAAACTAAAACCGCAGGTAGAGCTCTTGCGCAAAAGCCATGTGCTCGCGATATTGCAAAAAGTCTACTCACTTAGCTGGCAACTGCACCAAACGGCTGGGCAGAACGCCCATTTCCTGCATTTTCTCGCGCGCTGGCACCCCGCGCCGCTGCTACGCCATAATAGTTGGCGGACAAACGGCGAGAGAAAGCAACCACATGGCACAGACCACGACAGATACCGCTGCCAGCACCGTTTCCGGTGCCGGGGCCGCCAGCTCATTCTCGGGCGGCACGGGAACCGAAGCCGAGTTTGGCTCGCTCGGCGCGCTCTCCCCCACCTGGTGGGCGCCCGAGGACGGCAGCGAGCCCGAGCCATGGCTCACGGCCGATCAAGCCTTCGAACGCTTCTTTGAATGGACGAGCGATCGCGGCATTGAGCTGTGGGACCACCAAGAAGAGGCCCTCATGGACCTGGCTGCCGGCGATCACGTCATTTTAGGCACACCGACCGGATCGGGTAAATCGCTCGTCGCGCTGGGCATGCTCTTTATGGGCATGGCGCAGGGCAAGCGCTGCTATTACACGGCCCCCATCAAGGCCCTGGTCAGCGAGAAGTTTTTCGACCTTGTACAGGTGCTCGGCCGCGACAACGTCGGCATGATCACCGGCGATACGCACATCAACACCAAGGCGCCCGTCATCTGCTGCACGGCCGAAATCCTTGCCAACGATGCGCTGCGCGAGGGTGAGGACGCCGATGTGGGCTGCGTGGCCATGGACGAGTTCCACTACTTTGCCGACCCCGACCGCGGCTGGGCCTGGCAGGTGCCGCTGCTCACCCTGCCCCACACGCAATTCATGCTCATGAGCGCCACGCTCGGCGATGTCACCGCGATCGCCGCCTCGCTCGAGGAACACACCGGCGCTACCTGCGACCTAGTCGTCGACGCCCCGCGTCCCGTGCCGCTGAGCTACGACTATGTGACGACCTCCCTCGAGGGCACCGTCGAGCTCGCGATGCGTCGCGGCGAGGCCCCGCTCTACATCGTGCACTTTAGCCAGGATGCCGCACTTGCGACGGCACAGTCACTCGCCAATTTTGGCATCGCCAGCAAGGAGCAGCGCGAGGCCATCAAGGAAGCGGCCAAGGGCACGAGCTTCTCGACGGCCTTTGGTAAGATTCTCAAGCGCCTGCTTGGATGCGGCGTCGGCGTGCACCATGCTGGCATGTTGCCGCGCTATCGCCTGCTGGTCGAGCGCTTGGCGCAGCAGGGTCTGCTGCCCGTCATCTGCGGCACCGATACGCTCGGCGTCGGCATCAACGTACCCATCCACACCGTGGTGCTCACCGCGCTCACCAAGTTCGATGGCTACAAGATGCGTCGTCTGCGCGCCCGCGAGTTCCACCAGATTGCCGGTCGCGCCGGCCGCTCGGGCTTTGATACCGAGGGCATGGTGATTGCCGAGGCACCCGAGCACGAGATCGAGAATGCCAAGCTTATGGCCAAAGCGGGCGACGACCCCAAAAAGCTCCGTAAGATTAAAAAGAAAAAGGCCCCCGAGGGCTTTGTCACCTGGAACAAGCAGACCTTTGAGCGCCTGATCGAGACGCAGCCCGAGACGCTCAAGCCGCGCCTGCGCATCACACACTCCATGGTGATTAGCGTGGTCGAGCAGGGCGGCGATGCCCGAGCCCGCGTACACGACCTCATCGAGACGAGCTTGCAGACCCCCGAGGAAAAGGCCAAGCTCGAGGTTCGCGCCGACGAAATCTTCGCCACGCTCATCGATTCCGGCGTCGTCGTTCGCACCGAGGTGCCGCCCGCACCCGACGCCCCGACTGACGCCGCACCAGACATCGACTATGCGCTGACGGTCGATCTGCCCGAGGACTTCGCGCTCGATCAGCCGCTCTCGCCGTTCTTGCTTGCCGCATTGGAGCTGCTCGATCCCGAGAGCGAGACCTATACCATGGATCTAATCTCAATGGTCGAGGCAACGCTCGAGGATCCCAAGCAAGTGCTGCGCGCACAGGAGCGCGCCGCACGCGATCGCGCTATGGCCGAAATGAAGGCCGACGGCATCGAGTATGAGGAGCGCTTGGAGCGCATTCAAGACGTCACGTACGAAAAGCCGCTCGAGGATTTGCTCGATGCCGCCTTTGACAAGTACTGCCAGGAAGTGCCCTGGGCAAACGACTACCAGCTCTCTCCCAAGAGCGTCCTGCGCGATATGCTGGAAAGCGCGAGCGATTTTAAGGGCTACATTCAAAAGCTCGGCATCGCCCGCTCCGAGGGCATTTTGCTGCGCTACCTGGCAGAGGCTTACCGTTCGCTCGACCGCACCGTACCCATTGAGAAGCGCGACGAGCGCCTGCGCGACATTATCTCGTGGCTGGGCTTTGTGGTGCGCTCGGTGGACTCGAGCCTGGTGGATGAGTGGGAGAACGCCGGCAACCCGGCAGCCCTCGATGCCGCACCGCCGCAGGGCATCGACGAAGTCGTGGCAGACCGCCGTGGCTGCACCCTGCTGGTGCGCAACGCGCTCTTCCGCCGCGTAACCCTTGCCGCCCGCGAGCATGTTCGCGACCTGGGCGAGCTCGACGACGACTGGGGCATGAGCGAGATCCGCTGGCAAAAAGCACTTGACGCTTACCACGAGCAGCACGAGGAAATCCTCACCGACGGAGATGCCCGCAGCGCCGCGATGTTTTCCATTGACGAGTCCGACGAGAAGACCGCGCACGTATGGCACGTGCACCAGATCTTTGCCGACGAGGATGGCGACCACGATTTTGGCATCATGGGCGATGTCGATCTGGACGCCACGCAAGACGGCGGCGAGGTCATCTTCAAAAACTACCGCGTCGGCTTTATCGAGGACCTGCTCGAGGACTAGCCGAACGTACCGAAACGAAACGAAGCGGGGCCGTTGGCAATTTCGCCAGCGGCCCCGCTTTTGCACTATCCGCTATACCTTACTCGGCATCCTCGATCTCATACGAATCCGCCTCGGCTGGCTCATCGTTTGTCTCTGACGCAGCCCCGCGCGCCTCGTCAAACGCCGCCTTCATGGTCTTGTTGCCCCACGTGAGCTTGCGAATGGTAAGATCGTCGGCCTTCTTGTTGGCTAGGCGCAGATTGTTCTCGGAGGACAGCAACGCCTCCTTGGTTTTCTGCAGATGGCTAATCGTCTTGTCGATCTCATCAATCGCCGTTTGGAACTTGCGGCTCGCGATCTCGTAGTTGCGACCGAAATCATTCTTGAACTTTTCCATCTTGGCTTCGAAGTTCGTAACGTCGATATTCTGCTGTTTGTACTCCGCTAGCTCCTGCTTATAGCGCAGCGAACCCATGGCGGCGTTGCGAAGAAGCGTAATCATGGGAATGAAAAACTGCGGGCGGATCACGTACATCTTCTCGTAGCGATAGCTCACGTCGACTATCCCTGCGTTATAGAGCTCGCTCTCGGGCTCGAGCAGCGTGCAGAGCACCGCGTACTCACAGCCTTTTTGGCGGCGATCGTGATCGAGTTTCTTAAAGAAGTCCTCGTTTTTATGCTTGGTCGTGGTCTCGTCGTTCTCGTTTTTCATCTCGAACATAATCGAAATGACCTCGTTACCGCTTGCGTCGCACTCGCGGAAGATAAAGTCGCCTTTGGTACCCTCGGACGCATCGTTATCTTTCTCGAAGTACGCGTTGGGAAACGCCGTCATGCGCAGACGGTTGAACTCGGTCTCGCAGTGCTGCTCGAGCGACTCGCCCACCATCTTGGTGGACAGGCGGACCTTCATGTCCTTAAGGCGCTCAATCTCTTCATCCTTGTAGCGAATCAGGTCATCGCTCGCGCGCTTGGCCTGCGCAAGCTCGAGCTCGTGTGCCGCCTTGGCTTGCTCCTCGCGAGAATCGCGCACCGCCAGCTCGCTCGTCAGCTTGGCACGCGCTTCGTCACGCTCACGCTCTGCTGCGGCAACCGCCTCCGATAGGTTCATTTTGGCCGTCAGTTCCTGTTCGCGCAGCTGAGCACGCAGACCCTCGGCTTCCTGCTCGGACTGAGCCTTTGCGACGGAAAACTTCTCTTGTACCTGCGCGCGATAGTCAGCAAGCGTGCGCTCGGCCTCGCTGCGAGCGGCCTCGAGCTCACGCTGCGACTCGGCCGCAGCAGCAGCAAGCGCCATCTCCTGGGCCTTGTCCGCCGCGGCAAGCCTGGCCTGCAGCTCGGCAATCTGAGCATCACGTGCAGCTAAATCGTTTTGAGCAGCATTACGTGCCGCCGCCTCGGCAAGCCTGGCTTCATCATCTTTGCGCCCCAACTGCGCACGCAGGTTGTCGATCTCGCGCTGCAGCTCGGCATTCTCCTTTTGAGCATCGGCGCGGGCCTCAACCGCCGCACGCTGGCTTGCACTCTCGCGCTCTGTGGCAGCGCCCTCGAGCTTGGCGCGCAGCTCGGCAAGCTCAGCATCGCGCTTGGCAACCTCTTGTGCCAGCTGCTGAGCTGCAGCATTCTTCTGCTCGACAAGCTGAGCGTTGCGCTGAGACTCTGCCTCCTGCAAAGCGGCTGACGAACGCGAGCGCTCAAGCTCCAGCGCCTGCTCGCCCTCGCGTCGAGCCGCCGCTACGCGCTCATCCAGGTCACGCGAGAACTCAGCATCGCGCACTTGCTTGACGATATCCGCATAGCCGGACGCATCGACCTTAAAAACTTCGCCGCAATGCGGGCACTTGATCTCGTTCATAGCAGCTCCTCAATGGACGCAAATTTCAACCGCCTACACTCTACCGCGCCGCGCGGACAAAATAGGCGCCGCTGCCAGAATGGCAACGGCGCCAGAACCGCCACAAAGGTGCCTGTCCCCTTTGTGGTGGTTCGAGCATTACAGTCCAAAGAAGCCCAGGATTTGATCGCGGCTTACGGGTCTGTAGTCGTTGGCATCAAGGCCAACGTCATAGCGCAGGATCGGGCGCTCGCGATCGCGGTTGCGTGCGTTGGTGCGGTCACCCCTGCTGTGGATATGCCCATGCAGCATAATGGCGCCACGTGCCTTGCCGTTCCAGCTGAGCATGGGGTAGTGGCTCATAACCAGACGATGGCCCTTGGCATAGCCGGGAGCAATCTCCAGGTAATCGCGCACGTCTTCCCAAATCTGCGGTACGTCGGGATCTTCCCAGTCGCCGTCATGGTTACCACGGATGAGCGTCACGTTCTGGCATTCGATACGCTCGCGCAGGCGCACCGCCTCCGCCAGGGGCAAATGATAGGTAAAGTCACCCAAAATATAGAGGCGGTCATCCGCAGCCACGCACTCATTGATGGCATCGATGACCTTGCGATTCATCTCCTCGACCGAGCCAAACGGCCGATCCATGTCGTGCAAGATATTCGTATCGCCCAGGTGCAGGTCGGCGGTAAACCACATCATCGTCTCTGTCCTCATTTCGCAACGTGTTCAACTCGTGCTAAGTATACAGACGCAGCGATGTGGCGGTTATCCAAAGAGCCCGCCGAACAGTCCGCGGCGGCGTTTGTCTTTCTTTTTCGACGCATCACTCTGGGCGTTCTTGCCCTGCCGCTTCTTACGATCCTGCTCCAACTCATCGTCATCGAGTAGCAGATCCCACTCAAACGGATCGTCTGTCAGATCGAACAGATCATCGTTATCAAACATGGCCGCCTCCCTTACCGATTAGCGAGCATCCACCACGTAGAGTCCAACGCGCACCTGATGCCACGGGCTGCGTTCGGGAGCAACCTGTTGCACGCGGGCCTCAAATACGTCCTCGTGGCCGTAATACATCATCAAGGACAGCGGGCCGACCTCGTTTCCCGGAACATACCCAAGCTTGGTGTTGCCGTAATAGATCGCAACCGCCTCGGGGTCATGGGGATTATCGCGCTCGGCACACAGCGTCAGCTTATCGCCGACCTTAAGATCGCCCAGGACCAAAGCGCCGTCGGCATATTGAAATCCTGCGATGTGAAACGACAGAAGAACACGTGAAGGCTCGTACATAGCAGCTCCTCTAACAGCAGGATAAATCGGCGCTTAACCGTACTGAGAAGCTTACGGGCCCGTGCGGACACAAATTCGCCCCACCCGCGCCTTTTCGACCGTTTGTCGCTACACCATCTGATTCTAATGCACAAACATGCGCACGAACTTGTGCTTCCAGCTTGCGTAAGGAGCATAGCGGAATGGCACGTCCAACCACGTTGCCTTGTTCACGATGCTCTTCTTGTGGCTAAACGTATCGAAGCTCTCGTGTCCATGGTACTGCCCCATACCGCTCGCGCCCATGCCGCCAAAGCCCATATGGCTCGTAGCCAAGTGCATGATCGTGTCGTTGACACAGCCGCCGCCAAAGGGCACGTAACGCACAAAGCGCTGCTGAACTGCGCGATCCTGGCTAAAGATATACAGAGCCAGCGGCGTCGGACGATCTGTAATAAACGTCTCGGCCTCGTCTAGGCTCTCAAACGTCAGCACCGGCAAAATGGGGCCGAAGATCTCCTCCTGCATCACGGCGTCATCGGGGGTCACGCCGTCCAAAATCGTCGGCTCGATCTTGAGCGACGACTCGCGCGCCGTGCCTCCAAGCACAACCTTATCGGGGTCGATCAGCCCGCGTACGCGCGCAAAATGCTTGGCGTTGACGATATGCCCGTAATCCTCGTTATCGAGCGGATGCTCGCCAAACATACGGCGGGCCTCCTCCTTGATAAGGTCCAGCAGCTCGTCGTGCACGCGCGCATCGACCAGCAGGTAGTCGGGCGCTACACAGGTTTGCCCCACGTTGAGCCATTTACCAAAGGCGATACGCCGCGCCGCGACCTTCAGGTTTGCCGTCGCATCCACGATGCAGGGACTCTTTCCGCCCAGCTCAAGCGTCACGGGCGTAAGGTTTTTACTTGCACGCTCCATGACGAGCTTGCCGACCGGAACGCTACCGGTAAAGAAGATCTTGTCCCAGTGCTCATCGAGCAGCGCTTCGTTCTCGGCGCGCCCGCCCTCGACAACCGTCACCAGGCGCGAATCAAATGCCTCTTCACAGATTTGCTTGAGCACCGCGCTCGATGCCGGAGCATATGCGCTCGGCTTGATGACCACGGTATTGCCCGCGGCAAGGGCGCCGGCGAGTGGCTCGAGCGTCAGCAAAAACGGGTAGTTCCACGGAGCCATGATGAGTGTGACGCCATAGGGCACGGCCTGCGTCTTGCACACACTCACGGCGTTGGCGAGGTCACACGGACGCAGACGCGGGCGACTCCATCGAGCCACGTGAGCGATCTGATGACGAATCTCGGAAAGCGACGTGCCGATCTCGCACATATATGCCTCGTCATGCGACTTTCCCAAATCGGTCTTGAGTGCATGGGCAATATCGGCCTCGTGCGCCCGTACCGCATCGCGTAAACTCACGAGCGCGCGACGTCGGGCATCAACATCAAACGTAGCGTGCGTTTTAAAGTAAGTGCGCTGATCGCCGACGATGCGCGCAATTTCCTCGGTGTTCATGGCACCCTCCTAGTTCTCGTCCTCAAACATACCACCCGCGACGACCTCGTACATACGCTCGAGCTCCAAGCGGTCCATCAAAAGCGGAACGGGGTACAGCGGATTGGCCTCGGCATCGGCATGCGCCGCCATCTCGGGAATGTCGGAGCGGCGAATGCCCGAGACATATTTGGGGATTCCCAGGATCTCGTTCATGCGGTCGACCCAATCGATAAAGGCCTCGGCCGCAAGACTATCCTGCGCGGTAGCCGGCGCAATGCCCGCCATGCGAGCAAGATCGGCAAGCTTGGGGGCGGCGGCGTCACCATAAGCGCGAAGCATGTGCGGCAGGATGATCGCGTTGGCCAAACCGTGCGGAATTCCGTATCGGCCGCCCAGACTGTGCGCGATGGCATGCACATATCCGACATAGGAGCGGGTAAACGCAACGCCCGCCTTATACGCCGCCGAAAGCATATTGCGACGAGCGCGCATGTCGTCACCATGCTCATAGGCCTCGAGCAAATTGTCGTGGATAAGCTGCACCGCCTGTCGCGCCATCTTGCGCGTATAGGGCGTGGTGCTTCGCCCGATAAAGGCCTCAACGGCATGCGTCAGGGCGTCCATGCCCGTCTGCCCCGTAATGGAAGCGGGCAAGCCGCACGTAAACTCGGGGTCGTGGACTGCAAAACGCGGGATGAGCACAAAGTCGTTAATGGGGTATTTGTAGTGCGTCCCGTCATCGGTAATTACCGCCGCAAGCGTGACTTCGCTTCCCGTACCGGCGGTAGTGGGAACGGCGATGAGCAGCGGCAGGCGACGATGAATCCGCAGCAGGCCGCGCATCTTGTTGATGGGCTTGTTTGGCTGCGCAATGTGTGCGCCCACGCCCTTGGCACAGTCCATGGCCGAGCCACCGCCAAAGCCGATAATGGCCTGGCAGGCGCTCTCTCGATACAGGGACGCCGCTTCTTCCACGTTTGAAACCGTGGGGTTTGCACGCGTTTCGGCATAGACCGTAACGCCAATCCCCCTGCATGCGAGCGCCGTCTCGAGCGGTGCCGTGAGCCCCAGACGGGCAATGCCGGGATCCGTCACGATAAGGACCTTCTGGATCGAGCGCTTTTGAAGCACCGCGGGCACATCCTCGGCATGCTCTAAAATGCGCGGCTCGGTATAGGGCAGGATCGGCAATGCAATGCGAAAAACCGTCTGATATGTTCGGCACCAGGCACGACGGGCTAGATGCATAAAGGAAACTCCTTCATTTGTTGATAGGTCAACATTTGCTCGACCGATTGTACTCAGCGGCGGTCAAAGACGGCCTGCCAATCGTTAATCAATCAACATCTTCATATCTCAAAATTGTTTTATTAAAAATCATTCCTAATAGGCTTCACATTTGGTTGCATTTATGGATAATAGGACTCGTCAAGACGCACGTCCGGAGAGGGCCCTTACGGGACCGGACGAGCGCACAATCGCCATCGATCGAAAGGATCGAATCATGAAGTTTGTTTGCCCCGTTTGCGGTTATGTGGAAGAGTTCGACGGCGACCAGCTGCCCGAGGACTTCAAGTGCCCCCAGTGCGGCGTTCCCGGTTCTCGCTTCCTGAAGCAGGAGGAGGGTCAGCTCGAGTGGGCTGCCGAGCACGTCGTGGGCGTCGCCAAGATGGAGGGCGTCTCCGAGGACATCGTTGCCGACCTGCGCGCCAACTTTGAGGGCGAGTGCTCCGAGGTCGGTATGTACCTGGCCATGGCTCGCGTCGCTCATCGCGAGGGCTATCCCGAGATCGGCCTGTACTGGGAGAAGGCTGCCCACGAGGAGGCCGAGCATGCCGCCAAGTTCGCCGAGCTCCTGGGCGAGGTCGTGACCGACTCCACCAAGAAGAACCTCGAGATGCGCGTTGAGGCCGAGAACGGCGCCACCGCCGGCAAGACCGATCTTGCCAAGCGTGCCAAGGCCGCCGGCCTCGATGCCATCCACGACACCGTGCACGAGATGGCTCGCGACGAGGCCCGCCACGGCAAGGCTTTCGCCGGCCTGCTCAAGCGCTACTTTGGCTAAGCCAACCGCCTGAGACATAACCTCAAGCTCGATGAGGCCCGGACCGTATTGGTTCGGGCCTTTTTCGTGCCTCACGAACTTGTTAACGCCCTGAAATAGGACCGTCTTCGGCATCGGCTTCTCGTCAAAACTAAGTGAGTAGACTTTTTGGAACTTGCCGAGCAGACCATCCATATCACTTTATAAAGCCGCAGGTAAATGCCTTGTTGCAAAACGACCTAGTCGCCAAAGTGACAAAAGTCTACTCACTTAGATTCGCAGCCGTCCACGATCGAGCCATTTTGTGTCTAACGGGTATCTTTCCGTCGATTACTCCCAATTTTGTCCAGTCAATGAATAGTTCAGACCGGAGTAATATCTCAGCCCTTTGCTCATCCGAGCTTTTATCACGATATTCAGCATCGAGCATCCTGCATATGGCCTTAACGATCGCGCGGAATCTATCCTCATCCGATATCTGTCTGTGTGTCAGGAGAAGCACATCGTAGCCCATGGCCTGAAGGGCCGTCATGCGGTCAGCGTCACGCAAGCCATCCCCTGCGCGTCCGTGCGAGGCCTTTCCCTGACATTCAATGGCCACCTGTCGCCTACCGTCCGGTGAAGAAAGAAGTAGGTCGATATATATACGGGACTTTCCCACAATCGCTCGAGCACTTGTGCCTAGCATCACTTCAACATTAAGCTCTATGTCGCAAAAACCTTCGCCTCCCAGGGATCGCGGCAGTGCAAGTAGCAAATACGCCTCGACCTCAAAAGGCGACGCGGCACCCAATGGAACGAGTTGCGATACCGCCATAAATCTATTGCCGTAACGCATCCCGCAAACATCTGAACAAAAACGGTCAAGGTCTCCGCCCAAAACCAAAGCGTCTCGACGCCATAAATTTGAGGCGGTGCCGTCCTCGGACGGGCAGCGCACCCAACCGAACGTTGTCGAAATCGCGCCCGAATCAATTGCACGCGAAAGCTCCGCCTCAAGTGCCGCCGGCAGAGCGCACACCGCAAACAAGCCACACATCTCCGCCAATACCAAAAGAAGCTGG
>USEK01000014.1 GCA_900553705.1 uncultured Collinsella sp. | reverse complement strand
AGTTCCGCACGCAAAGAAGGCCACTTAATGTGGCCTTCGTCTTGCGCAGGACTGTCCGAGCAGCAAACCAAAACCATCTCGTCAGCCCGGCGACCATGGGGTCCCAAGGTTTTCAAAAAAGCGGTCGGCGCGCAGGTGCGCCGACCGCCGATATATGGGGTCTGATATTTTCTACCAGCTAGGGCCTCTTACTCGTCTAGGAGATCCTCTGGCATGTCGTTGCCGTCGCCTAGGTCGACTGGGGCCTCTTCGGCGTCGGTTGCGGCCTCGGCGCCTTCGCCTTCGGGCTTCTCCTTGGCGGCCGTCATGCGGGCTACGGCGCAGATGCGGTCGTTGTCGTCGACGGTCATCATCTTGACGCCCTGGGTAGCGCGGCCAGTCTGGCTAATCTCATCGGTCTTGACGCGAATGACCGTCGCGCCCTCCGTCACGATGAACAACTCGTGCTGCGGGCCCACCGTCTTCATGGCCGCGAGGTTGCCCTTACGCTCGGTCATTTGGATGGTGTAGACGCCCTGGCCGCCGCGATTCTGCTCCGGGTAGTCCGCGACCGGCGTGCGCTTGCCGTAGCCGCGCTCGGTGATGACGAATAGATCGCCGTTGCCGTTAGTGACTTCCATGCCCAGAACGCTCACGCCGTCCTTCAGACCGATACCGCGAACGCCGCTGGTATCGCGGCCGGTGGCGCGCACCTGCTCCTCGGAGAACATGATCGCCTTGCCCGCGGTGGTGGCCAGGATAATCTTGTCGCCCTCGCGCACGCGGCGCACGTTCAGCAGCGCGTCGTCGTCACGCAGGTTGATAGCGATCAGGCCGTCGCGACGGCTGCGGTCATACGCGCTCATCACGGTCTTCTTGACCATGCCGCTCTTGGTGGCAAACATCAGATACTCGTCGGCAGGGAACTCGCGGCAGCTGATGACGCTCGCGATCTTCTCGCCCCCCTCGAAGGGCAGCAGGTTGACGATCGCGGTACCGCGTGCCTGGCGCGTACCCACCGGCAGCTCGTGCACCTTCAGGCGATAGACCTTGCCCTTGCTCGAGAAGAACAGCACGTACTCGTGCGTGGACGCGATGAACATCTCGTCGATGACGTCGTCCTCTTTGAGGTTGACGCCCGAGACGCCCTTGCCGCCGCGCTTCTGGGCGCGGTAGGCGGCCACCGGGATGCGCTTGACATAGCCGGTGTGGGTGATGGTCACGACCATGTCCTCGTCGGCAATGAGGTCCTCGACGTCCAGGTCCTTCTCGACATGGCTGATCTCGGTGCGGCGCTTATCGCCGAACTTCTTGGAGATCTCGCGCATCTCTTCCTTAATGACGCCCAGGATCTTCCCCTCGTGCGCCAGCAGGTCCTCGTAGTAGGCGATGGCGCGGCGCAGGCCGTCCAGCTCTTCCTGAATCTTGTCGCGCTCCAGGCCGGTCAGGCGGCGCAGCTTCATCTCGAGGATGGCCGTGGTCTGCTCGGGCGTAAAGCCAAAGCGCTCGATCAGGCGGCTGCTGGCCTCGGAGTCGGTCTGCGAGGAACGGATGATGCTGATGACCTCGTCAATATGGTCGAGAGCCATCAGGTAGCCCTCAAGGATATGCGCGCGGGCCCGGGCCTTCTTAAGGTCGAAGCGGGTGCGGCGGGTGACGACGTCGACCTGGTGGTCGATGTAGTGCTGCAGCATCTCGCGCAGGCTCAGGCATTTGGGAACGCCGTTGACAAGCGCCAGGTTGTTGGCGCCAAAGGTCGTCTGCAGCGAGGTGTACTTGTACAGGTTGTTGAGCACGACCTGCGGGATGACGCCCTTCTTGAGTTCGATGACCAGACGGATACCCTTCTGGTTGGACTCATCGCGCATATCCGAGATGCCCTCGATGCGCTTGTCGTTGACGAGCTGGGCGATCTTCTCCTGCAGGGTGCCCTTGTTGACCATGTAGGGAATCTCGGTAAAGACCAGGCGGCTGCGGCCGGTCTTGGTGGACTCCACATGAGCCTTGGCGCGCACGGTAATGGAGCCGCGGCCGGTCTCGTAGCTCTGCTTAATACCGGCACTGCCCATGATGATGGCGCCGGTGGGGAAGTCCGGACCGGGCATGATCTGCATGAGCTCGTCGACAGTGGCGTCGGGATTATCGATCAGGTAGCAGGTTGCCTCGATCGCCTCGGTGAGGTTATGCGGGGCGATATTGGTGGCCATGCCGACGGCGATGCCCTGGCTGCCGTTGACCAGCAGGTTGGGGAAGCGCGCAGGCAGTGCCACGGGCTCGGCGAGTGATTCGTCGTAGTTGGGCTGCCAGTCGACGGTATCCTTCTGCAGGTCACGCAGCAGCTCCATGGCGGGCTTTGCCAGGCGGCTCTCGGTGTAACGCATGGCCGCCGCGCCGTCGCCGTCGATGTTACCGAAGTTGCCGTGACCATCGATGAGCGGCGTGCGCATGGAGAACCACTGCGCCAGGCGAACCATTGCCTCGTAGACCGCGGAGTCACCGTGCGGATGGTACTTACCGATAACTTCGCCGACCGTCCAAGCGGACTTCTTGTGCGGACGGTTGGGGTAGATGCCGCTCTCGTTCATCGCGTACAGGATGCGGCGGTGCACCGGCTTTAAGCCGTCGCGCACGTCCGGCAGGGCGCGCGCCGTGATGACCGACATCGAATACTCGATAAATGACTGCTTCATCTCGCGGCCAAACTCCGAAATCTGGAGCTGGCCGCCGTTTATATCCTCGCCGGCCGAGGCGCCACGATCGACTTCGCCAAAGCTCTCCTCGAGCTCACCGTCGTCGTCTTCTTCCTCGTCATCATCGGCATCGGGGTTATAGGCGTCCGGATCGCCGTCCTCGCCCTGCTCAGCACGGGCAAGCAGGCGCTTCAGATCGTCGGGCATACCGGCGTCGCCGGCCTCGTCCATACCCTCGTTGTTGTTGATATCGTCTGCCACGTTACCTCCTCATGGTTTGCGTGGTCCATTAGTTCCCTACCACGGAGACGGCTTTTCCAGGTGCCGCGGATTCGCCCGAAAGAGGAGGGAAGCGTACTTGGGTACGCGACCGACGATTGAGGGCGAAGGTGCGGTGGCTGGGAAAGCCGTGCAGGTTAGGCGTCTAAGAAGCGTGCATCATGCGCGTGTTTCTCGATGTACTCGCGGCGATAGCCGACCTCGGAACCCATCAGCTCACGCACGGCGCGGTCCGCCACCACGGCGTCCTCGATCGACACGCGCTGCAGGATGCGGGTCTTGGGGTCCATCGTCGTCGAGGCAAGCTGCTTGGGGTCCATCTCGCCCAGACCCTTGTAGCGCTGGACGGTATAGCCCTTGCGCTTCTTGGTGATCTTGCCGTCCTTGGCCTTGCCGTCCTCGTCGTTGTCGTCGGGGTTCAGGCCCAGGCTCTGAATGGTGTCGCGCAGGATCTCGTCTTCGGGCTGGCGGCCGTTGGGATACACGTAGTGGATCTTGTTGCGCACCTTAATGCCAAAGATAGGCGGGCAGGCAACATAGACGTAGCCGGCATCGATCAGCGGACGCATGTACTTGTAGAAGAACGTCAGCAGCAGGATGCGGATATGCGCACCGTCGACGTCTGCATCGGTCATGATGATGATCTTGTGGTAGCGCGCCTTGGTGATATCGAAGTCGCCGCCGTCGCCGGCACTCGTCGTGACACCGCAGCCGATCGCGGTAATCAGCGACTGGATGGTGTCGCTCGAGAACGCGCGATGGTCACCAACGCGTTCGACGTTCAGAATCTTGCCGCGCAGGGGCAGAATCGCCTGGATGTCTCGGCGACGGCCGTCCTTGGCCGAACCGCCTGCCGAGTCGCCCTCTACGATGAAGAGCTCGGTCAGCTCGGCATCGCGCACTGAGCAGTCAGCGAGCTTACCGGGCAGGGACGCCGTCTCGAGCAGGCTCTTGCGGCGGGTCGCCTCGCGCGCCTTGCGGGCGGCGTTGCGCGCCTTGCAGGCCTGTTGCGCCTTCTTGACGATCTCGCGGGCGGGCTTGGGATGCTCCTCCAAGTAATCGGCGAGGCCGTCGGTCACGATCTTGAGCGTGAGCGCGCGCATATAGGAGCTACCGAGCTTGGCCTTGGTCTGCCCCTCAAACTGCGGATCGGGCAGCTTGACCGAGATAACGGCCGAAAGGCCCTCGCGCACATCGTCGCCGGTCAGGTTGGCGTCTTTTTCCTTGAGCAGGTTCTGCTTGCGCGCATAGTCGTTGATCACGCGGGTGAGCGCGGTGCGGAAGCCCTCAAGGTGCATGCCGCCCTCGGGGGTGTAGATGTCGTTGGCAAACGACATGACGTTCTCGCCGTAGCCGCTATTCCACTGCAGGGAAACCTCAACCTCGCCCATCTTGGCCACAGGTGCGTCCGGGTCCGATTTGCCCTCGATGTAGATAGGCTCCTTAAAGGCCTCGGGGACGTCCTTGCCCTCGTTAAGGAACTTGACGAAGTCGATGATGCCGCCCTCGTAGCAAAACTCCTCCACGTGGGGAGTCGCCTCGCGCTCGTCGGTCAGCACGATCTTGAGGCTCTTATTGAGGAACGCTGTCTCCTGCAGACGGTTGTGCAGCGTATCGAAATCGTAGATGCAGGTCTCGAAGATCTCGTCGTCGGGCCAGAAGGTGACGGTGGTGCCCGTCGAATCCGAGGTGCCCACGACCTCCATCTTCTTGACGGTCTTGCCGCGCGAGAACTCCATCTCGTAGGTGTTGCCATCGCGACGAACCTGAACGACCACGCGCTTGGACAGTGCGTTGACGACGGAGATGCCTACGCCGTGCAGGCCGCCCGAGACCTTATAGGCCGAGTTATCGAACTTACCGCCGGCGTGCAAGATCGTCATGACGACCTCGAGCGTCGGGATCTTTTTAACAGGGTGCTCGTCGACGGGGATGCCGCGCCCGTTGTCGACGACCGTGATGGAGTTGTCGGCGTGGACCGTCACCTGGATCTCGGTGCAGAAACCGGCCATGGCCTCGTCGACGGAGTTGTCAACGATCTCCCACACCAGGTGATGCAGACCGCTGGCGCTCGTCGAGCCGATATACATGCCCGGGCGCTTACGAACGGCCTCGAGACCTTCGAGAATCTTAATCTCGCCGCCATCGTAATCGTTTTCGTTTGCCACACGTCCTCCTTCAGTCAAGAAAATGTGTACAGCCTTACTAGTTTATCGTAAAAAAATACCCTCGGGACCGAGGGTATTTGGCTCTACAAGGCCACCAGATGCGATTTAAGGCTCTTTTTTGCTTTGCACGCCCTTGGCCCACTCGGCACTGGCTCTCATGGCATTCTCGAGGGCCTCGCGCAGTTTTTGGTCTTCGATGGGCGCCACCTGGCGCTCGATCTCGGTGCACTCGGCCTCACTTAGGTCGGCGTGCGGGGCCGGCGGGCGCTCGGTCGTCGCCGGGCGCAGGCGCTCCTTGGCGGCGGGCGGCGTGTGACCGGGCGCGGTGGTTTTGAACACCAGACCGTCCACATGCGCGCCGGCCCGCTCCATGCGCGCCCGGATGATCTCGCGCAACAGCGTCATCTCCTGCGTCCACGAGGGCGAATCGAGGTACACCAGCAGTTCGTTGGACTCGGGCAGGTAGCGCAGGCCCGTCACATGGCGTCCCTCGCGCGTGCCCGAGCACACCGCATTCCAGGCGCGATAGACCGCGCGCGACTCCTCGGCGGCCTCCATCTGCGCACGGCGCTTAGGCGTTGCAGCCGCCAGGATGCGCTGGCGCTCTGCGTTCAAAAATCCACTGAAGGCGACTGTCTCGCTCTCGCGCTCGTAATTAGCACGTCTCACCCATGCTCACCACCTTGGCTCGATCAAGCAGGTCATCGGTAAAGTACCCCAGGTTGGTCGTAGTTATGACCGTCTGGATATCATCGCCGATCAGCCGCAGGAAAGCGCCGCGACGCTCGCCGTCGAGCTCGCTCATCACGTCGTCCAAAAGCAGCAGCGGGGCGGTGCCCAGGACATCGCGAGCCACGGCCACCTCGGCCACCTTCCAGGACAGTACCAGCGTGCGCTGCTGTCCTTGGCTGGCAAATGAACGGGCGGAGCGACCCGCCACGGTGAACTCGATCTCGTCGCGATGCGGTCCCACCAACGTCACGCCGCGGCGAATTTCCTCGTCGGCATGCTCGTCAAGGGCGGCCAGCATGCGCTCGTACGCCCAACCCTTCAGCTCTTCGCGATCCTCGACCTGGGGCAAATCCCCCAGCGTGGACGCATAGGTCACGTTGGCAGCCTCGCCGGACGCCACTTGCCCGTAGGCAGTGTGCACATGGCCCGCCAGCCGGTCGAGTAGGGCCAACCGGTGCACGAGCAGGGCCGAGCCCGCGCGAGCAATCGAATCGTTCCACGCGCCGAGCATCTCGCGACAGCACCAGGTCTCCTTGAGCAGGGCGTTACGCTGGGTCACGCAGCGCCCATAGGTGCTCGCAAGATCGGCATAACGCGCGCTCAGCTGCATGCCAAAGTCATCGAGGGCGGCGCGGCGCACACTGGCGCCTCGCTTAACCATGTCCAGATGGTCGGGGCAAAACAGCACGCTCGGCAGAATCCCGCGCACACCGGCGGCAGAGCATCTCTTGCCGTTGCGACTAAACGAGCGCTTACCGTCCTCCGCGCTCAATCCCATATCAAGTACGCGGCCGTCGCCCTCGAGCCTCAGCTCGATCTTGCACGAGCCCACGCCGTCATGGACGAGCTCGGCTGCGGTCGGATGCCTAAACGAGGCGCCGCTCGTCAGCAGCTGCAGCGCCTCTATGAGATTGGTCTTTCCCGCCGCGTTGGGTCCCGCAAGTATCGTCACGCCCTCGTCCAGGGCAAGACGATAGCTCTCGAAACTGCGGTAGTGCGCGACGGAAAGATCGCGGGCGAACATGGTCATGGCGCAGCGCTAGATGCGGACCGGCATGACCAGGTACAGGTAGTTGATCTTGTCGTAGGACTTGAAGATGCCCGCCTGCGAGTAGCTCTTGAGCTCCAGCGTGATCTCCTTCTCCTTGGACAGGGCATTGAGGCAGCCGAAGATGTAGTGGTAGTTGAAGGCGATGGTACCCGACTCGCCCTCAGCCTCGACATCGATCGTCTCCTGCGCAAGGTCCTGGTCATTGGAAATGGAGGACAGGCCCATCTGCCCGTTCTCGACATCGATCTCGAACTTGACGGCGGGGTTGGCGCTCGCGATAACGGCCACGCGCTTGAGGGCGGCGTTAAAGGCGGCGACATCGATCTTGACGCTCGTCACGCACGAATCGGGGATGAGCTGCTTGTAGTTGGGGTACACGCCCTCGATGCGACGCGACACGTAGGTGGTGTTGCCGGCCTCGAAGACGACCTGGGTGTCGGTAGCCCCGATCATGATGGTCGCCTGGCTGGCCATGATGTTCAGCGCGTCGTTAAAGGCGTCAGCCGGAACGTTGAGCTCAAAGGAGCCCTCGAGGGTCGAGGTCTCGACCTGCGTATCGCACACGGCCAAGCGGAAGGAATCGGTCGCCACCAGGCGTACGGTGTTGTTCTCGACCTTCATGTGCACGCCGCCCAGGATGGGGCGAGCCTTGTCGGTCGAGGTGACGCGCCACACGCGGCCGACCATTTCGGACAAGACATCGGTCGGCAGCTCCACGGCACTCTCGATGGCATAGGCCGGAAACTCGGGGAAGTCATTGGCATCGAGCGTGTTCAGCCTAAAAGAGCTCTTCTCGCAACCAATCAGCACCTGGCGCTCGGACAGCTCAAAGGTGACCGGGGCATCGGGGAGGGTCTTGGTGATATTGGAGAGCATCTTACAGGGGATAACCATCTCGCCCTCTTCTTCGACATGCGCCGCGATGCGATGACGGATCGAGATAGTGTAGTTAGAGGTCTGGAATTCCAAGATGCCGTCTTGGGCCTTAACGAGCACGCCCGACAGGATGGGAAGGGTGGATGCCGAAGCGACACCCTTCATAACGACGCCGATGGCTTGTGTAAGCGAGCTCTGGCTGACGGTGAACTTCATCTTTTAATACCTTTCTATAGATATAAATATCTTAATAATAGTAATAGCACTGACGAAACTGTTGATTACTCCCAAAGACGCAGGTCAGACCAAGAAAGAGAATCGACAGCAACCTGTGTGCAACAGGGGTGGTTTTCCACGTTCAAAACCTGCGCAAAACTTTTCATCACCGCGGGTTGGGTTTTAGACACCTTATGCCCGTGGTTTCGACAAGTTTTCAACAGGTGTCTCTATTTCCCTACGAGCGCAGTGTAATTTTATCGCGCAGCGACTTGAGGTCTTCGGTGACGGTGCGGTCTTCCTGGATCATCTTCTGGACCTTTTTGTAACTCGTGCTGACGGTCGAGTGGTTGCGGTTGCCAAATTCGGCGCCCACCGCCGTGGTCGTCATCTCGCACATCTCGATGGCCAGGTAGATAGCGATATGGCGTGCTTTGGCGATATTGGCGTTGCGACGCGGGCCGATGAGCTCCTCGTGCGTCACGCCGTACTGCTCTTCGATGACGGACTGAACCGTCTGGACGTTGATCTTTTTGGCCGATGTGTCAAAGTACTGGCTGGCGATGGCGTCGATATCGTCAAAGGTGAGCTCCCCGCCCTCGCGCTCGCGGTCGCCCGCCTCGCCGGCGCAGCGCTCGCAAAAGCTCTCGAGTTCGCGGATGTTGGTGCCCGAGACCTCGGCCATGTGTTTAAAGTGCTCGTCGGTCAGGTGCCCGCCGTCGCCCCCATAGGCCGCCAGCAGCGAGTCGTCGCCTGCCTCGGGAGCGGCGACGATGGTGTTCTCGTAATAGCGCTGCAAGATCTTGTATTTCATTTCGTAGCTGGGCTCTGCGACCAGGCAGAGCATGCCGGCGTTGAAGCGGCTGGTTAGACGCTCGTCCATGCTCAGATCCTTGGGGGCGCGGTCTGCCGCGATGACGACCTTCTTGTTGTTGCGGATGAACTCGTCCATGAGCTGGAAAAAGTAGTCCACGCTCGCGCGCTTGCCGATGATGTTTTGGATGTCGTCGATGATGAGCACGTCCACGCCGTGGTACGCCTGCATGATGGGGGCGTTGCTCTTCTTTTGGCGGTCGAACTCGGTCATCAGGTCGTCCAGATATGCCTGGGAGTTGGCATACTTGACCTTGATCTCGGGCGACTTTTCGGCGAGCTCGTTTTTGATGGCAAGCAGCAGGTGCGTCTTGCCCAGGCCCGATTTGCCGTAGATGAACAGTGATGTGCACGTGCCCCGCTCGTCCGCGAGGGCGGCAAACTTGAGTGCCGAGCGATAGGCATGGCTGTTCTCGGGGCCGTAGACAAAGTTCTCAAAGGTAAATTTTGAGTTCGCGGCGAGTGGGGCTCCATCCGTATTCTGCTCGGCCGGTACGGTCGGTGCTGGCATGGGTGAAGCGGGGGTCGCAGCTTGCGTGGATTTAGCTGGCGCTCCGCCCTTCATCTGGTTCATCATGCGACGAAAATCATCGGCCGAGAGCGTGTTCTTGATTGCAATGCCCGAATCCGCGCCCGTCGTTGCGTCGTGAGCGATGGGCATGTGCGTGACGGGTGCGTTCGTTGACGTCGCCGCCGCGGTCGGCAACGGTGCCATGGTTTCACGGGAAACATCGCTGTGCTGGTGCTCGATTGTCGGCACGTCGCCTGCGGAGGCCGGCGCCGCCGGGGAAGCAGCGGGAGCCGTGGCGGGCGCCGTCGCGGCAGCGGATTCCGTCGCGGCGCCTTGCGGCGCCACGATGTCGAGCGCAATCGGTGCAAAGGCGATTTCTTCCAGATAGGCCTCAATGGTCGGCTGATGCTTTTTGAGCTGCGCGATGGCAAAGCGCGAGGGGGCCTCGATCGTGAGCGTATCTTCGGTCAGGCTTATGGCGCGCGATTGCCCCAGCATGTTGATGAGGCGTGCATCTTGGCCGTCGCGCTGGCAAAAGGCGATGGCATCCCCCAGGATGATGCTTGCTTCCTCGTCCACTGTCTCTCCCGTTCTTTAGCTCTGAGCTCGCACGCGAGCGGCGCCGAGTTCGGTCAGATGGTATTTCTGGCCATGCTTGATGACCAAGCCGGCCTGCGCCAAGTCATTGAGCGTGCGTGACCAAGTGGGGGCCGAGTTTCCAAACGCCCTCGCCAGATCGGTAGCACCGCACGCTTGATTTTGCGCCAGATAGCCCAGCGCGGCGTTGCCGCGATCGCTTACGAACACGTCCGGTTGTGGCTGCGCATACTGATTTGCTGCATTAGGATACATCATTTGAGCTGCTGGTTGTTGAGAACTCTGCATCGGCGGCATTTGCTGTTGAAAACTTTGAGGCCACTGTTGGTAAGGCTGCGGAGGCATCTGCTGGGCCCAGGGGTTGTACTGCTGCTGCGGCATCTGCTGGTACGGCTGCTGATATCCCTGCTGGTACTGCTGCGGGAACTGCTGGCCATACCCCAGTGGCGGCATCTGCTGATATAGATATCCCTGTTGGTACGGCTGATAGCCCATTTGCTGGCCACCCGGCGCCCCCGTCGCCTGCTGCATTGCTGCTGCATCCTGATCAGCCAGTGGCATGGCCTCTGGCATGTTTGGCGGCATCGACATAGATGCCGCCTGGGGTTCTTGTGTGGGAAGCATTCCGGGCTGCTGCATCTGTCCCACGGGGGGCTGCATCTGCTGCGTTGCCACGGGCTGCTGCGCAAAAGCTCCCGGCAGGGGATATGTGGGCTGCTCCGTCTCGGGCCGCACGGCAGCGCCGCGTCCGCCGGCACGCTCGATTTCCTGCACGCGTTTAGGGTTCAGGCTTACCGTAACCACGGTGCCGTTGCCCATGTTGTCCTCGATGGATACGGCACCGCCGGCGTTTTCCAAATACTCCTGCACCATGGGAAACCCTGCTCCGGTTCCACGGATATAGCGCTTCATCTTGCTGTTTGCGCTGGTAACGCCAAAGTCGAAAGCACGTTCCTTGTCGTCGATGCCGGGTCCTTGGTCAGCAAAGCGGATGGTGTCTCCGCCGTCCAGAATCGAGATGATGGGCTCGGCAAAGTGTGCGTGGATAAAGTTTTCGACAATCTCGCGGATGACCATGAGCGAGATATGGCCACCTTGTTCTTTCATGCACTGGTAGACGGTGTTGGTCGTCTCTTCCAAATACGTGCGGACATCTTGCGGATCAATGACGATCACCCGCGGTGTCGACAGCATGTCGTCATAGACGGCGATGCGCGCGGCGTACATGGCTTTTGGCGCCTGCGTGGTCGTCTGCTCGCCTTCCGCACGCTCTTCGCGCACGCCGGTGATGTGCTCGTTGTCGGGTGCCGGGTCTCCGGAATCGACCATGGTGTAAAAGTCGTCAGACATGCCGCTCGCAATCTTTCAAAAGGTTTCGAACAAATAGTAGCTCACCGTGCAATGTTTCTCATCTTTCGACAACTTTTCAAAACCTGTTGAAAACTTTGGAAAATGGACGAAAAGTTCTCAACATTGCCAACATGACCTGTTGAAAACTCGATGAAATATCGTGAAAAGTTGCCATGCACCGCTAAATCGAGCTCGGCTTATGGGGGAACCGTGTGAACTGCATAACCTTTTACCTTTGATTTCTTGACATTTGAACATTGATTTCCCTACAATCTTCAAGCTCACGTGTCTATATCTGCGTCCGCGCCCCCGCGGACACTCGAAATGCAGCAGGAGGAACTTAAGATGAAGCGTACGTATCAGCCTAATAAGCGTAAGCGTGCCAAGACCCATGGCTTCCGTGCCCGTATGGCCACTAAGGGTGGTCGTGCCGTGCTCGCCCGTCGTCGCGCCAAGGGCCGCAAGCGTCTCACTGTCTAGCAGCGATACACACATCTCGCATGAAGACTATTAAGTCTCGGCAAGATTTCGAGCATGTGTTCAGTCAGGGGCGTCGTTTCAATCACCCTCTGATTCGAATGACCATATGTGAATCGGTTGGCGAAGGCGACTCCGGAAGGGTCGCCTTCGTTGGTGCTAAACGGCTCGGTTGTGCTGTCGTGCGCAACCGTTCTAAGCGTGTGATGCGCGAGACCGCCCGCAGCTGCGGATTTCCCGTTGCGGGTTATGACATCATCTTGTTTGCAACTCCCAAGACGAGGGTTTCCTCGCCGCAGGAGATGGACAAGGCGTTGCGTTCGCTTATGAAGCGCGCCGGCGTTGCCGGGGAGGAGCGATGAGCAATCACGTTTTGCGACGTGTTGCCATCGCTCCTATTCGCATATATCAACAGGTTATTTCGCCCTTATTGCCTGACGCCTGCATTTATTACCCAACGTGCTCGCAATACGCCGTCCAGGCGATTGAGAAGTACGGTGTTTTGAGAGGCTGCTGGCTTGCCGTGAGGCGCATCGCTCGCTGCAATCCCCTGCACGTCGGCGGTTATGACCCTGTGCCCTAGCGGGCACTCGCTATCGGAGGAAAACTTACATGTGGGATTGGATCGTTAACATCCTTTTCGAGCTGCTCAAGCTCATCCAGACCTTTGCGGTCGACTGGGGCCTGTCCATCATCATCCTGGTGGTCATCATCCGTCTGCTGCTGACGCCGCTTATGCTCAAGTCGACTAAGTCGACGGCACGCATGCAGGTGCTGCAGCCCAAGATGCTCGAGATCCAGGAACGCTATGCCGACGATCCCCAGCGTCAGGCCGAGGAAATGCAGAAGTTCTACAGCGAGAACAAGTTCAACCCGATGGCTGGTTGTCTGCCGCTGTTGATTCAGATGCCTGTCCTGTTCGCCCTATTTACGCTGCTGCGTAACCTGCCGGACTACTTTAACGACGGCACGTTCTCGTTCTTTAATATTCTGCCCGACCTGACCACCACGCCGAGTGCCTCCTTTGCCGATGGCTTTATGGTCGCGCTGCCTGCGCTGGTCTGCCTGATCCTGTTCGCTGTCCTGACCCTGATTCCGCAACTCTATATGTCGCGCAACCAGACCGGCCAGCAGGCTCAGAGCATGCGTATGATGGCCGTTGTCATGACGGTCATGATGCTTTGGATGGGCTGGAGCCTTCCCGTTGGTGTTCTGCTGTACTACGACGTCTCGTCTGCTTGGCAGGTTATCCAGCAGATTTTTGTGACGCAGAAGGTCATCGACAAGGCGAAGGCCGATGAGGAGGAGCGCCTTAAGAACGCGCCGCTGCAGGTTGAGGTCACTCGTCGCGAGAAGAAGCCGCGCCCGCACAAGAAGAAGTAGCGGGATATCAATCTTATTTAGGTACCTAACTTTTGGAGTACGTTATGTCTGAAGAGATCATCGAGGATATGCTTGAGGAGGTTGCCCCGCAGGTCGCGGGCGATTATCCCGAGATTGCACAGCGCTACAAGGCCGGTGAAGAGCTGACCGACGAGGAGCTCGACACCATTGCCGATGTCGCGATTTCCATCCTGCGTTCCATCCTTTCGCACTTCGATGCCGCCAACTCTCCTATCGATGAGTATGAGGGCGACGAGGGTGAGCTGATTCTGGATGTAACGGCTCCCGACCTTGCTGTTCTCATTGGCCGTCATGGTCGCACCCTTGATGCCCTTCAGGTTATGTTCTCATTGCTGGTGAGCCGCAAGCTCGGCTTTAGATATCCGGTTGTAGTGGACGTCGAGGGATACAAGAGCCGCCGTCAGGACAAGGTTGCCTCCATGGCTCAGTCTGCTGCCGAGCGTGCCATCCGCACTCATAAGAGTGTTTCGCTTCCGCCCATGAATGCCTACGAGCGCCGACTGGTTCACATTGCACTTCGTGGCAATGACGCCGTCGATACTCATTCTGAGGGTTCTGACCCCGATCGCCATGTGGTGATTGTTGCTCGATAATCTACTCGAGCTTATGCTTAAGGGGACGTGGTTTCCACGTCCCCTTTTTTTGTCAAAAGTTCTCGATACACTGATTTTTGTCAGAAAGGAGCTTTCGTTGTTAGTACTTACTGATCAGCAGGCTGACGAGATGTTGAGTCGTCTAACTTCCTATTGCAAAGAGTATTCCTTGAGCGTAACTGATGTTGAGCTGAGGAAATGTATTCAGCATTTGGATTTGGTTCTGGAAACAAATAAGACAACCAATCTCACCCGTATTCTTAACATAGAAGATGCTGCGGTACTACATATCCTCGACTCTCTTGTTTTGCTCCCTTATATCAATAAGGCTCCTGAGGGAGCTTTGCTCGATATGGGAACAGGTGCGGGCTTCCCCGGTATTCCTTTAACCATAACCACGCATCGTAAAGCTACTTATATTGACTCTGTTGGCAAGAAGGTTGATGCTGTCAATTCTTTTGTCCATGCTCTTGGATTGAAACATGCTCATGCCGTTCATGATCGTCTTGAAGAATATGCTCGAAGCCATAAGAAGCAGTTCTCTGTCGTAACCGCCCGCGCACTGGCCCCTCTACCGATTCTTGTTGAGTATGCGGCTCCGTTCCTCAAGGATGGAGGTCTATTTGTTATCACCAAGGGTAATCCTTCGGATGAGGAGCTTGCTTCCGGCATGTCAACAGCTAAGATTTGCGGCTTCACTTTGCTTCTGAATGACGCAATCGATTTGCCTGAGGGCTTGGGCCACAGGGAGTTCATTGTTCTTAAGAAGAGTCATCCAGCATCCGTTTCATTGCCTCGTGCAAATGGCATGGCAAAGAAGAATCCGCTTGCCTAGATGTTTCACGTGAAACATAATGGATACTAACAACTTGCAGTGTTTCACGTGAAACATGGCGGTTGATATCGAATCGGAATGTTTCACGTGAAACATCCTCCGTTTGACAGCTTTAATACACACCAGGAGGGACCGTGGGATTTCGCGACGTTAAGCGTTCTAAGAGCGCAAAAGACACGCGTATCATTGCAATCATCAATCAAAAAGGCGGCGTCGGTAAGTCAACGACGGCTGTAAACCTTGCAGCAGCACTGGGTGAGCAGGGTCGTAAGACACTGATTGTCGATTTTGATCCGCAGGGAAACAGCACCAGTGGATTTGGAATTGAAAAAGAAGACCTTGATCACTGCATCTATGATGCATTGTTGAATGATGTGCCGGCAGAATCGCTTATTCTTGATACAAATTGCAAAAAGGTATTCGTAATTCCAGCTACGATTCAGCTTGCAGGTGCCGAAATTGAGCTCGTAAGCGCAATTGCTCGTGAAACCCGCCTCAAAGATTTGCTTGAGCCGATTCAGGACGAGTTCGATTTTATTTTCATTGACTGTCCTCCTTCGCTCGGCCTGCTTACTATCAATGCCTTGACCGCAGCAGATAGCGTTTTGATTCCAATCCAGTGTGAGTATTACGCACTCGAGGGCGTTACGAAGCTGCTTGAGTCAATGAAGATGGTCAAATCACGTCTGAACAAGGGCTTAGACACCTATGGCGTGCTTATGACCATGTATGACTCACGTACTTCTTTGTCGAATCAGGTTGTTGAGGAAGTTCAATCGTATTTTGGTGATAAGGCGTTTAAGACACTGATTCCCCGTACGGTTAAAATCTCTGAAGCTCCGTCTTTTGGAGAACCGGTAATTACCTATGCACCTCAAAACAAGGGTGCAAAAGCGTATATGAACCTTGCAAAAGAGGTGATCAAGCGTGCCTAGTGCAAAGAAACGTGGTGGATTGGGACGCGGACTCAATGCTTTGGTCTCAGAGGCTGAGTATGAGACCGGTGGTTCTGCTACATCTGCTTCAAATGCCGCATCTGAAACAAAACTACCTATTGAGGATATCGTTCCCAACCCTAATCAACCGCGAATTCATTTTAATGAAACTGAACTTCGCGAGTTGAGCGAGTCAATCCAAGAGCATGGCGTTTTGCAGCCGCTCTTGGTTCGCAAGCATGGAAACGGCTATGAGATTATCGCTGGTGAGCGTCGTTACCAGGCGTCAAAGCTTGCTGGTCTTGAGGAGCTGCCTGTCATCATTAAAGATGTTAATGATGAAGAGATGCTGGCTCTTGCTCTTATCGAAAACCTTCAGCGTTCTGATCTGAATCCCGTCGAAGAGGCTAAGGGCTATCGCCAGCTCATTGATGCCAGCGGTATGACCCAGGAGGCATTGTCGAAGGCAGTAAGCAAATCACGCTCTGCAATTACAAATTCGTTGCGCCTTCTTGATCTCCCTGAAGTAGTTCAGCAGATGATTTTTGAGGGTAAACTTACTGCTGGTCATGCACGTGCGATTCTTGCAGTTCCCTATGAGGATGCTCGAATTCGACTTGCAGAAAAGGTTGTTGCAGAGGGCCTTTCCGTAAGAGCGACAGAAAATCTTGCTCCATTGTTTTCTGCCGGAGAGACGCCTAAGACGCCGAGGCCTGCAACGCCTCAGTCTTTTAAAAAGGCTGCCCGTGTGCTTCGCCAGGTATTTAATACCAACGTGCGTGTGAAGAGCTCGCGTGGAAAGAATAAGATTGAAATTGAGTTTAAAGACGAAGAAGAGCTTTCTCGTATTCTTGGTGAAATGATTCAGTTTGATCAAGGGGGCCAAGATGAGGAATAAGATTTATACTGCGATTGCATTGGCGACGACTGTCGCTGCTGGTGCCTTTGCTGGCTATAAGATCGCGACAGACGATGAACTTCGGGGTCGTTTGCTTCGTAGCACGCAAGATATCGTCGATACTTCAAAGAAGAAAATGGATGTTATGACAGAAGATGTTGCCATGCGTACTGCTCAGGTAACGAAGAATCCCAAGATTAATCAAGGTTGGGTTAGCAACCAATGGGAAAATGTAGGCTATTAGGTACCTAACAATTACCCTGCATATTTTAAGGGGCCCTTGTCTGATTCATGAGACAAGGGCCCCTTATTTTGTCCGTAAAAAATGGGAAAGGTAGCAGTTGGTCCAAAATTGAGGTCGATAAATGAAACGGTCCCGGTTGCATATCCTGCAACCGGGACCGTTCGATGTTTCACATGAAACGTATTGGGGTGCGACTCCCCTATGCGTTCTTCTGAACTTTGAAGCGCTGCTTCAGCTGTCCACAAGCGGCGTCAATATCGTTACCACGGGAGTTACGAATCGTGGTCTCGATGCCACGGGACTCAAGACGACGCTGAAGATCCTCAACCTTATGAATCGGCGACGGCTTGAGCGGGCTGCCCTCGATGTCGTTAAGCTGAATCAGGTTAACGTGGCACAGCGTTCCCTCGCAGAAGTCGCAGAGCGCCTGCATCTCGGGATTCGTATCGTTGACGCCTTCGATCATGGCATACTCATAGGT
>USEK01000013.1 GCA_900553705.1 uncultured Collinsella sp. | reverse complement strand
ACGAGATTCCTCTACGTCTCGTGGGCTCGGAGATGTGTATAAGAGACAGATGCACGGGAAACTCCGTGTATAGTGCGTGCGCGCCAACACATCGGCGGCATCGACGTCGTCGGCCACCGCGTAGCTGTGAGTGAAATACATGTTGGCGCCCTCGGCAAAACCGGCGAGCAGCGGATCGGCCGCGCCGGCAGGCGTCATGTGCACCTGATCCCAGCCCACGTGCGGGACCTTCAGACGGCTCGACTCCAGGTGCGTGCACGAGCCACGCATGATGCCTAGGCCATCGACCCAGGGACCACCGGCCTGCTCGGAGGCATCGTCGTCCGCGTCCACGCCCTCGTCCGCAGGCACGCCCTCGTTGCCACGCTCAAAAAATAGCTGAAGACCCAGGCAGATGCCGAGCAGCGGAGTTCCGGCGGCAACGGCATCGAGCACGGCCACCTCCTCGCCGCTCTGGCGCATAAAGACAATCGCGTCATAGAACGCGCCCACGCCCGGGATGACCAGGCCGTTGGCGTTGCGGATCTGCTCCGGATCGTCCGATGTGCAGGCGGCGGCACCGGCGCGCGCAAGCCCGCGCACAACGCTCGACAAGTTGCCCTTGTGGTAGTCGACCACCACAATCTTCGGTTCGCCCACGCGACCCTCCCTTTTCCCATCATCCAAAACCACCACAAAGGGGACAGGCACCTTCGTGGTGGTTTTTACCCTTGTGGCGGTTACAGTGAACCCTTGGTGCTGGGGATGCCCTGCACGCGAGGGTCCAGCTCACAGGCTTGGCGCATCGTGCGGCCCACGGCCTTAAAGGCGGCCTCGATAATGTGATGCGAGTTGCCGCCTGCCAGCTCGCGCACGTGCAACGTGAGTTTGGCATCGCGCGCAAAGGCATAGAAGAACTCGACGGCCAGCTCGGTATCGAAGCTGCCCACGCGCTCAGTCGGCACGGGCAGCTCGCAGTAGGCCTGCCCGCGGCCCGAAATATCAACAGCAGCCATCACAAGCGTCTCGTCCATGGCGATCGCCGCGTCGGCAAAGCGCGTAATGCCCGCCTTGTCGCCCAGCGCCTGGCAAAACGCCTCGCCCAGCACAATGCCCGTGTCCTCGACGGTATGATGCGCATCGACCTCGACGTCGCCCACCGCGTGCACCGTCAAATCGAACAGGCCATGGCGGCCAAAAGCGTTGAGCATGTGGTCGAAAAACGGTACGCCGGTCGAGATATCACACACGCCGCATCCGTCCAGGTCGAGCTTTACGACAATGTCGGTCTCCCCCGTCTTGCGGGTCACCTCGGCATAGCGGTCCATCTACATCTCCTCCTTCACCAGCGCGGCAAACGCGGCCAGCACCTCGTCGTTTTCCTGCGGGGTGCCTACGGTAATGCGCAGACAGTCCGCGAGCCCCGGCGCGTAACTAAAGTCGCGCACCAAAATTGAATACTCGTCGCGCAGACGCTCGCGCACGCGCGTGGCATGCGGTGTGCGCACAAGCACAAAGTTCGTCGCGCTCGGCCACGCCTCCACGGGCAGACCCTCGGCAGCCATTGCGCGCAGGGCACACAACTCGCGCTCGCGCTCGGATGCGACCTGTGCCACCACGGGCGCGTACGCATCGCGGGCACGCACGCAGGCAAGCGCCGCCGCCTGGCTCAACACGTTGACCGAATAGATCTGGCGAATCGCCGCGAACACGTCGATGACCTCGGGCGCCGCGATCACATAGCCCAGGCGCGTGCCGGCGGCGCCGAACGCCTTGGACAGTGTATGTAGAATCGCCAGGTTGGGATGCTCGGCGATAAGCCCCTGCGCCGTGGTGGCCGCGCCAAACGAATCGTCGGCAAACTCCACGTAGGCCTCGTCGACCATCACCATGCCGGGGCAGGCATCGCACAGAGCCGCAACAAAGTCGAGCGGCGCCACGTCACCCGTGGGATTGTTGGGCGAGGTCACGATCGCCAGATTGCACTCGGGAGCCGCCGCAAGCACCGCCGCCTGGTCGAGCTCAAAGGTCGCCGGGTCGCGCCACACGTCGCGCACCTCGGTCTGGCACAGCGACGCAAAGAACGCATACTCGCTAAAGCACGGCGGGCAGTTGAGCAGGGTCCGCCCCGCGCCGCCAAACGCCAGCAAGTAGTTATAGAGCAGCTCGTCACCGCCGTTGCCCACGCAGATATTCTCGCGCGTCACGCCATGCCAAGCAGCAAGCTCATCGCGCAGGTCGTTGGACATGGGGTCGGGATAACGGTTGAGCGGCGTGGCAGCCAGGGCTGCATCAATCGCCTCGCGCACACCGGCCGGCACGGGATAGGTGTTCTCGTTGGCCGAAAGGTTGATGCGCGTGGGCGTAAAGTTGGGATCATAGGGCTCAATGCCGGCCAGGTAGGGCTGGACGAGCTCCTTCATGCGCGGCGTGAGTTCGGCCATGTTAGGCCTCCTCGCCGGTCGCGCCAACGCCATCCGCGCCCGCAGCCGCCAGGTCAACGCCCTCGGCAACCGTCGCCACGGCGTCACCCGGCCAAGCGACCTTGGTCAGGTCGGCCGCAGCCAGTGACTCGGCACTCACGGCATCCTCGCCCTGCTCCAGCACGCGACGACGCAGGGCAGCAGAAAGCGCGTGCGCCCACAGGCCCTCGGCCTCGGCTAGACGCTGTGTGGCGGGAGCGTCAGAGAGCAGGCCCTCGGGCGTATAGCAAATGACGCTCGAGCGCTTAACGAACTCTTCGACCGAAAGCGGGTTGGAGAACATGGCCGTGCCGCCGGTTGGCAGCGTGTGGTTGGGACCGGCAACATAATCGCCGAGCGGCTCGGAGCTCCAAGCGCCCACAAAGATGGCGCCGGCGTTGCGAATGCCGCCGAGCAGGCCCATCGCGTCCTTGCAGTGCAGCTCCAAGTGCTCGGGCGCCACGGTATTCACCGCCTCGACGGCGGCAGCCATGTCGGCGGCCACCACGATGGTGCCCTCATTGTCGAGCGAAGCACGCGTGATCTCGGCACGCGGCGACTGCGCCACCAGGATATCGATGCCTGCCTCGACCTCGCGCGCAAACTGCTCGTCGCAGGTCACCAGATAGCAGGCCGCCAGCGGATCGTGCTCGGCCTGGGCCATCAGGTCGGCCGCGACCACCATGGGCTTGGCCGTGGCATCGGCCAGCACGCAGACTTCGGAGGGGCCAGCGACCATGTCGATACCCACGTCGCCCGAGACAATCTGCTTGGCCGCAGCGACAAAGGCGTTGCCCGGGCCGGTGATCTTGTCGACGCGCGGAATAGTCTCGGTGCCGTACGCCAGCGCGGCCACGGCCTGAGCGCCACCCACCATATAGATCTCGTCCACGCCGCCGAGCTTTGCCGCGGCGAGCGTATACGGGCTGATCAGGCCATCTTTCTGCGGCGGGGTCACCATGACCACGCGCTTGACGCCGGCAACCTTGGCGGGAATGGCATTCATGAGCACCGTGGAGGGATACTGCGCGCGACCGCCCGGCACGTAGATGCCGGCCGCCGCGAGCGGGGTCACCTTAACGCCGAGCATCGTGCCGTCCGCACGCGTGGTAAACCAGCTCTGCTCGACCTCGCGCTGGTGGAACTCACGAATCTGGCGTGCAGCCTTTTCGAGCGCCGCGGCAAAAGCGGGATCGAGGCCTTCGAGCGCGGCATCGATCTGCTCTTGCGGCAGACGGAAGCTCTGCAGCTCAACACCGTCAAAACGCTGGCAGTAATCGCGCACCGCGGCATCGCCGTTGGCGCGCACGTCGGCCACGATATCGCGGGCGGCGTCGACGATGTTTTGCGGCAGCACACCCTTGCGGTTGAGCTGGTTGGTAACGAGGCGCTCACCGGGAGCAAGCTTGATGGTCTTCATATCGGTATCCCCTATCGGTCGAGGTTGTGTTCGAAAAACGAGAGGCCGGGCGGCGGCGCCAATCGGCCCGCAGCCCAGACGTTGGGACGCCCGTGCGTGCTCGCGCTATTGTGCCGAGCCCGCAACGGGCTCAAAATGCTTGTCCTTCACGGCCGCCGCCAGGCGATCGGCCAAGTTGCGCACGCGCGGGTCCAGGCGCGCGGCACCCGGGTTGACGAAGAATCGCGCCGTGCAGTCCATAATGCGACCGGTAATAACCAGGTCGTTATCGCGCAGCGTGGCGCCCGTGGCGGTGATGTCCACGATACGGTCGGTCATACCGACAATGGGGCCCAACTCGATGTTACCGTGCAGCGAAACGATGTCGGCGTTCACGCCGCGCTCGGCATACCAGGCGCTCGCGATGCGCGGATACTTGGTGGCCACGCGAAGCGACCCACGGCGGGCATAGTTGCGCTCGGCCTGGCCGGCGCGCCACGCGGGCTCCGCCTCGATAAAGGTACACAGACCGTAGCCCAGATCGACCAGCTGCAGCAGGTTGAGGTCTGCCTCGATAAGCGAGTCCCAACCGCAGATGCCGCAGTCGGCACCGCCGCAACCCACAAAGGCGGGCGCGTCGCTGGGACGCACGATGACAAACTCGATATCGCCAACCGCACCCTCGCCGGCACGCATGTCGCGGCCGCGCACGATGAGGTGACGGCCGGGGTCACGCAGCTCAGAGACGTCCAGACCTGCGGCCTCGAGCACGTCGAGCGTGTCGACCTTGAGCGAGCCCTTGGGCACGGCAATGCGCAGCGGACCCTCGACGCCACGGCCCACGGCATGGTCACCATCGGAAGCAGCGTCCTCGGCCGAGGTGTGCGCGGCCTCCAGACGCTCGAGCGAAAAGGCGAAGCCCGCCGCCGGCACCTCGATGCCGCCGCCAAATGCACCGGTAAAGATGGAGTCGTAGCGTCCGCCCGAGCCAACCGGATCGGGCAGGCCGCCGGCATAGGCCTTAAAGACCAGGCCCGTGTAGTAATCAAACGAGTTCATGATGGAGAAGTCGAAGGACAGCACCTGGGCATCCTCGGGAGCCAGGCCCTCGACCAGGGCACGCAGCTCGCGCGTAAGCGGCGCGACAATGCCCGCCGCCGCCAGCAGCGCGTCGACGCGGTCGAGCACCTCGGCACCACCGTGCAGGCGCGGCAGCTCGCTAATGGCGACCTTAACGGCCTCGGACTCGACGCTTTTCGCCACGCGGGCATCGAGGCCCACGAAGTCGTTGGCGTGCACGCAGCGCAGGGCCTCGGCGGCCAGCTCGCGATCCTCGCACGCCGCAAGCAGCTCCTTAAACGGACGCACGCTACCTGCGATAATGCGCGCATCGGGCAGCGCCAACTTGCGCACGGCCTCGGCCACGAGCGAGACAATCTCGACATCGCCCGCGGTATCGCCCGCGCCGATAAGCTCAAAGCCCAGCTGCGTAAACTGACGCGAGCCGCCGGCATTGCGCTGACACTCGCGAACCACCGGCGCCTCGTAGCGAAGGCGCAGGGGCAGGTCGGCCGCGCGCATGCGGGTCGAAACCAGGCGCACGATCGGCAATGTGTTGTCGGGACGGACCACCAGCAGGCGGCCATCATCGTCAAAGAGCTTAAACGGCGTGTCCGCAATGCGGCCGCCCTCCTCGAGCGAACCCTTGTCCTCGAGCAACGGCGTTTCGACCGGCAGGTAATGATGCTCCCTGAAGCAGCCCTTCACCGTCAGCGCAATCTCCTCGCGCGCCTGAGCCTCCTCGGGCAATATGTCCCGGAATCCCCACGGTGTGGCCGTCATCTGGTGAGCCTCCTCATGCTGTGTTTCATATAGAGCAGAAGACCGGCATAGCTCCGCCGGTCTTCTGGGTACTTTAGCATACTAGAGTGTTTGCGGGGAAAATCCGCCACAACCGTTCATAGCGTATTCATTTGGAAACATAGGGCGAGCGGTTAGCAGCAGTCTCTTGTCACAACGCAAAAAGGGCGCCCGCGCAAATGCGAACGCCCTTGTGCAGGGTCGAGATATCAACCAGCCAAGATATCGGACCCGTGACCAGCTCTTAGTAGTCGAACTGGTGGTAGTAGCGGCGGTACTTGAGGTTGTGCTTGGTGACCAGCTCGTAGTTGCGCGCGAGGCGGTCGGTGGTCAGCACGGACAGGATCCACGGCGACACGATGACGCGGAAGTCGTCGTCCAGGCCCGGGATCGCGTACTCGGCGGTGTCGATGATGACGTAGTCCTCGTCGCCGGTCACGCCGCTGGTGAGGAAGGCGCGGACGCGCTCGTCGAGGGCGCGGCACTCGTCCTCTCCCATGAACAGGAACACCGGGACGCCGGGCTCGAGCAGCTCGAGCGTGCCGTGGAAGAAGTCGTGCGAGGTGATGTGGCGGATGCGCTTCCACTGCATCTCCTCGAGCAGGCACATGGAGTACAGGATGGTCTCGCCCCACAGCGCGCCCGAGCCGATGAACATGGTGTAGTCGGCCAGCGCGTACTTCCTGGCGAGCTCCTCGGCGCGCGGCTCGAAGCGCTTGCGGATGTCGAGCATGTCCTTCCAGACGTCCTTCGTCTGCTCGATGAACAGGTCGAACTTGGGGAAGCAGCCGCGGCGGTTGAGCAGGCGCAGGCCGAAGCAGTCGGCGAGGTAGTAGCCCTTCTCGCAGCCGCCGGCGCCGTGGTCGGAGGCCATCATGACGCAGTTCTCGGCGCCCACGGCCTGCCCGATCTTGCCCTCGGGGTTGGTCATGGCGAAGACGCGCACGCCCATCTCCCTCATCTTGCCGACGGCCTCGAGCACCTCGGGGGTGGTGCCGGACTCGGAGGCGGTCAGCACGACGGACCTGTCGGTCATGCGCTTGTGGCCCATGACGTTCCACTCGGCGGCGTGGATCAGGTAGACCTCGAGGTCGCGGTCGCCGAACTTGTTCATGAGGTACTCGAGCTGCATGAACTCGTCCCAGGTGCCGCCGACGCCCATCAGGAAGACGGCGTCGTAGCCCTCCTCGTGCACGCGGTCGGCCAGGGCGGTCATCTTCTTGCCGGCCTCGTAGACGTTCCTGCCGTCCTCGAGGTAGCCCTCCTGGTCGAAGTGCATGATCTCGATCTTCTCGGTCTCCTTCATTCCCGCTCCTTTCACGAGCAGTTTGAATTGTCGCACGGAATGAACGGGCTTGCCGCCCCGTCGCACCGCTTAACCTTGTGGACATCTTGGCCCCAAGCTCAACAATTCAAAGGTTCTTAATACCAGTGAACGATTACAGGTTAGCCGTTTTTAATACCGATTTTATGATTTCATCCTCCCCTCTCGGTAGACGGTCAGTTTTTGCCGCTCATCGGTCAAGCGACATATATCCGTAAAAACGAGCGCCCCCGCCATGCGCAGGGACGCTCTAGACGCTAATAGTTGTAGGTATATCCGCCGGCGTCGCCGCGGGTAAAAGACTTGGCATGCTCGATTGCCTGCCCACTCGAGTCATAGGTCAGGCCTTCCAGCACGAGCGCCAGATCGCCCGGCTCAAGATTGAGCAAACTCGCATCGCGTGCGCCCAGCGCCTCGATATCGAGTTTCTCTACCGACTGATCTGGCTTGCGTCCCAACATATCGTAGGTCTCGAACAGGCTGAAGACCGAAATGTCCACGTCTTCGATGCCCGGAAACAGCAGGCACGGAATCAGTGTCATCTCGATCGATACGGGCTCACCATTGATGCAGTTGAGGCGGCGCACCGAGTAAAGCAGATCGTCCTCGGCGATGCCAAACAAGTCGGCATAATACGGGCCGGCGTAGCGTTTGGAGCGCGCCAGGATGCGCACCGACGGCGTCGCGCCCGATGCCAAAACCGACTGGCGGAAGCCGCCCTTGCGTTCGTGCTCGTCAAACCACTTGTGTCCCACAAAGGCGCCTTTGCCCTGCACGCGACGAATCTGGCCACTTTTGACCAACTCGTCCATGGCGCTTCGGATTGTCAGGCGTGTCGTGCCAAACTCCTCGGCCAGCTCGTTTTCGGACGGAATCATCGAGCCCGTCGGGTAGTCGCCGCGCTCGATTCGCTCCGCAATGCAGCGGCGAATTTGTTTGTAAACCGGCAAGTCTTCTACTGCATCAGCCATTCGACACCCACCTTCGTCGCAACGCCGTCTGCCTCGCCGTTATCGGCAAAACGATACTTGGTCGGCAGAATCACGGACTTGCAATACTCGACAAAGCCATCGGTCTCGTCGCGCTCGTGCGAAGCCTTGTAAAACTCCGGCGTGCCCTCCTGAGCATTCAGCAACTTGGCCTCGTCGGCGTTCAGACGGCTGATGGAAATATGCTCCTTGCCGTGCGTCACATGGACATTCCCCTCCTTGAGCAAAACGTCGTAGAGGCTTTCCTGCTCAAAATCGTGATCGGGAAGCGAGGGGCACAAAGACAGATTGACGTAAGCCGTCTCGATCGATGCCGGGGAACCGTTGACCACACGCACGCGCCGAATGCAGAAGAGCGGCATGCCCAGGTCGATCTGGGCTTTTTGGGCAAGATCGATATCGGCATACACGACCTTGGACCAAACCAGGCGCGCGGTCGACTTTGAGCCAACCCTCTCCACCGCCTGCGTATAGTTCCATGTTTCCTGAAAGATGTTCAGCGGTTTGGGAGGACACACATAGGTGCCCGAACCGCGGCGGCTTTCCAAAGTTCCGCACGAAATAAGGCGCGTGATCGCAGCACGCAACGCCGTGCGCGACACGCCCAGCTCTTCACAGAGCACACGCTCGGCGGGCAGCCGGTCGCCACTCTGCAGGTCATAATGTTTGATATACCAAAGAATGCCCTCAAAGGCGCGGTCTTTGGGCGGAATCGCATATGGTTCACTCGACATGGGCAAGACTCCTCAACTGCTTGATGCTGCAGGAATCATTGCTCCGGACGCCTCATGGCGTCGAAGGCTTCTTTGATCTGCTCCGCAACGTTCCGATACGACCGATATAGGCCGGAGTCTCGCTTGACTTCGCCCGCGGTCACCGGAATCTCAAGCTTCGAAATCTCATCCTTGCCGGTTTGCACGACAACGATGACACCCATACCAAGGCACATATTACGCTTGGCAGCGTTGTTTTTGGTAGCCTGAGCTGGATTAATCAAAATCTGCTGAGCCAGTTCGCGTTTGCTGAGCTCCGGCACATCCTCGGGATTTCCGGTCTCGGCAATCTCGCACTGCAGCACATCCGCATAGTCAAAAATCTTCGGCTCGCCGCCGCGCTGATGCACGGCCCACTTGCGGCGCGTGGCATCCTGGTAGATAGCCGGCAAAAACGTAAACCGCGGTGGGTCCAAAATCGTATCCGTGATGGTAAACACATCGGGATCAAAGGCATCCTGCGGGTTTTTCTTCTTGAACAGCCCCATATCACCCTCCCGTACTAGCATTAAACAACTCAAGCTGAATATAGCACCAATTTCAAGCCGCCACTTTACCGTATCGGTACGCGGCGTCTATGGCTCGCCCAGCGGAAGAGTTTACGGACGAGGGCCGGGGTGCCTGCCTTGTTTTGAGAAGTTCGCGGAGCCCACTTTTCAAAACAAGGCAGGCACCCCGGCCCCGCCGGCAAATAGCGGACACTCCGCATGCAATCTATGCAAACAAACAAGTACGCTTAGCTACATTCGGTAAGCTCGAGCACGCTGCCCTTAACGATAAGCGCCGGCTCCAGGACGACCTCTTCGGCACGCCTGCCGCCCCTACCGGCAAGACGCTTGGACATGCAGCCAAAAGCATGCTCCGCGAGGATACCTGGATCCTGCTCAATCGCGGTCAGCGCCGGCTCAAAGAGAACGTCGGCGGCCGAGTTGTCGTAACTCACCACCGAGATGTCGCCCGGGATGCTCTTCCCCATCTCGTGCAAGCGCTTGAGCAGACCGAGGGCGATGTTATCCGAGCTTGCGAACACAGCGGTAGCATCAGTTGCGAGCACCGACTCCGAGGCCTCGTAGGCACTCGGGATGTAGTACTCGCTCTCAAACTCTAAACGTGCGTCGATAGGCAAGCCAACCTCGCGCAGTGCGCGCTCATAGCCGGCAAGTCGTTTGCGACCCGTATTGGAGCGGCGTGCGTTAACCAGACAGGCAATACGGCGGTGGCCTTGCTCGATCAGATAGCGGGTGGCCATGTAGCCGCCCATCTCGTGGTCGAACATCACCTTGTCGCACTCGAGCCCCTCAATGGCACGGTCGACCATCACGGCCGGGATGGGCAGGTGGCTGACTTCTTCGCGCAGGGCACGGTCGTCGGAGAACTCGTCGCCCACGACCAGGAAGACGCCATCAACGCCGCGCGTCACCAGCTGGCGCAGCAGCTCCAGATCGTCATCGGCGCTTCCACCCGAGCTGGTAATGAAGAGCGCATAGCCATCCTCGCGGCAGCGCTTTTCCAGGCTACCGGCGAGCGAGGCAAAAAAGCGGCTCTCGATGTTAGGGACGATAAGGCCCAGCGTGCGCGACTCGCGCATGACCAAACTACGCGCAATCTGGTTAGGAACATAGTGGTTGCGCGCCGCGACCTCCTTGATGAGTTTGCGGTTTTCTTCCGAGATGCGACAGGGCCGATTATTGAGCACAAGCGAGACCGACGAGGGGGAAAGCCCCACCTCCTGGGCGATCTGCTTGAGGGTGACTTTGTTGGCCATCTCGCTCCTTCCGGGTTTACGCGCAATCTCTTGAAAGTATAGCGACTACCCCTCTACCTCGGTGATAAACACTTTACCAATCCGGTAGACGGCTGTTTTATCGCCGCCAGCGCACCAAATCCGTCCGGGTGGGGTATATTGCAATCGATTGATGACAACAACCACCAAAAGGCGGATATTCGTATGCACGAGAACGACTTTTTTAACGAGGACCTGCTGTGCGCGCTTGCTGGCGTTGCCGGCGAGGACAACGTGCTGATGAGCGAGCCCATGCGCGAGCACACCACGTTTAAGATCGGCGGCCCGGCCGACGTCTTTGTCACGCCCGATACCGAGCAGGGCCTCGTCGCCACGCTCGACACCTGTTATCGCTGCGACCTGCCGCTCACCATCGTGGGCAACGGCTCCGACCTGCTCGTCGGCGACAAGGGTATCCGCGGCGTTGTCGTGGCGCTGGGCGAAGGTCTCTCCAACATCACCGTCGACGGCACGCACGTCACGGCGGCAGCCGGCGCGCTGCTTTCCGATGTCGCCGCGGCGGCAGCCGAGGCCGGCCTCACCGGCATGGAGCCCATCTCGGGCATCCCCGGATCGGTCGGCGGCGCCTGCTACATGAACGCCGGTGCCTACGGTGCCTGCATGGCCGATGTGCTGGAGTCCGTGCGCGTCTACAAACCCGCTCGCCAGCTCGACGACGGCACCCGCGGCAGCGGCAATATCATTGAGTTCGATGTCGATGAGCTCAACCTGGGCTATCGCAAGAGCCGCATTGCCGACGACGGCTTCATCGTGCTTTCGGCCACCTTCAATCTCGCTCCGGGCAACGCCGCGATGATCAAGGCCGACATGGACGACTACCGCCAGCGCCGCGAGGACAAGCAGCCGCTCGACATGCCGAGTGCCGGCTCCACTTTCAAGCGCCCCGAGGGCTACTTTGCCGGCAAGCTCATCATGGACGCCGGCCTGCGAGGACACGCCGTTGGCGGCGCGCAGGTGAGCGAGAAGCACTGCGGCTTCATCGTCAACGCCGACCACGCCACCGCCGCCGACGTCGACGAACTCATCCGCCACATCCAGGCAACCGTCAAAGACCAATTCAACGTAGACCTAGAACCCGAAGTCCACCGAGTAGGCGAATTTTTATAAAAAGAAGGCCCCGAAAGGGGCCTTCACTTTCTTTAATTCAGACAACCAGTCCGGTGTGCCGCGCCCCGAACCCAAGAGGGCCGCGTGCCCGCCCGCAATATATTTGATTGATCGCGAGTTCCGCACGCAAAGAAGGCCACTTAATGTGGCCTTCGTCTTGCGCAGGACTGCCCGAGCAGGCAATCAAATATATTGCGGGCGGGCACGCGGCCCCGTCGGCTTTACGACAGCGCCACGCCGCCGAGCCAGCCCCAACGCACGCCAGAGCCAGTGCCATAGAAGCTAATAAACGAGTCAAGCGACTTAGACGTAATGGCACCCTCGTTGCTCATAACGATGCCGCCGCCAACGTAGATACCCACATGACCGTAGATAAGGCCCGGAGCACCCGTGCCGCTGTGCGAGGAATCGGCCACGATCATGCCCACCTGCAGCGCCGAGCGGTCGGAGCTATAGCACCAGGCGTTAAACATGTCGCACGCATTGCCTCCAAAGTAGCCAACGCCGGCGTTACGGAAGACATTGGTGACCCACGCCGCGCACCAGTTCTGACCCGGCGAAGGCGTGGAGTAGCACGCGTTGACGACAGCCTGCTGCTTGCCCGAGCCGGCATTCTGCTGCGGAGTTCCGGGCGCGTACGATCCACCACCCGAGCTCGAACCACCCGAGTAGGAATTGTTCTTGTTCGCGGCAGCCGCGGCAGCGGCAGCCTTCCTAGCGGCCTCCTCAGCCTGGGCAGCAGCGAGGATCTCGGAATCGCGCTGAGCCATGAGCTCCTTGACGTCGTCGGAAAGACCGTTCAGCACGGTCTGGACTTCTTGCTGCTTGGCCTGCATGTCCTGCATCTGGGCAGTCTGCTGGTCCTTGAGCTTCTCTAAGTCGGCCTTCTGCGACTCGAGCTCGGTCTTTTGCGCATCGAGCTCTTCCTGGATGGTCTGAATGTCCTCGATGGCGTCGCGGTCGCTCTTGTTGATCTTCTCAACGTAATGCGCGTTGGCGACGAGTTCCTCAAACGAGCCAGAGGCCAGCAGCAGCGACAGGATGTTCGTGCCGCCGGACTTGTAGCTGGCGGCCACGCGATCGGAAAGGTCGTTGCGCTTCTTCTTGAGCTCGGCCTTCTTTTCATCGATCTGGGCCTGCGTGTCGTCAATCTTGCCCTGGACATTCTCGATGTCGTTGAGGGTCTGGGCATTCTTGTTGGCCAGCGCCGCATACTCATTTGCGATGCTGTCGAGCTGGGCCTGAACCTCGTCGAGCTGGGCCTGGGCGGCATTCAGTTTATCGGTGGTTTCTTTGGAAGCCTCCGCCGCATGGGCGCGAGCGGGCAGGCCAAAAAGAACTGCCGCAGAAGCGGCGCCGAACAGGGCCTTGAGGGCAGTGCGGCGCGAGAGCTCCTGGGAAAGGATGGAATCGCTGTTTGGTGACATATGTACTCCGTTACATGTTTATTTATATGTCGCTCAACTCATACATATTAGCGTACATATGGCGCGTCCCAACGATTTCCACGAACGGCAGGAAACTACAAGGTCAGCGGCTCGTAAGCAAATGTCAAAGATCAGGTTATGCGTACGCAAGCTCTTCTATGAGTACGTTGGCACAATCCTCCGCTTTTCCTACAGCGCACGATTTGGGCGTCCCTGCCTGCGCTATACTCCCCTGAAGAAGTGTTCCTGATTCGATAGGAGACTACATGTCCAAAGCACTCGACCCCAAAGACACCTGTGTCCTCGTTACCGGTGGCGCCGGCTTTATCGGCTCGCACACCGTCGTTCAGCTGCTCGAGGGTGGCTACCAGGTCGTCATCGTCGATGATCTCTCCAACTCCAGCGCCGTCGCCGTCGACCGCGTCAAGACCATCGTGGGCGACGAGGCCGCCAAGAACCTCACCTTCTACGAGGCCAACGTGCTCGACCGCGATGCGATGAACAAGATCTTCGATACCCATCAGATCGACCGTGTCATCCACTTTGCCGGCTTTAAGGCCGTCGGCGAGTCGGTGAGCAAGCCCGTCGAGTACTATCACAACAACATCGAGAACACCCTGGTGCTCATCGACGTCATGCGCAACCATGGCTGCAAGTCCATCATCTTCTCGAGCTCCTCGACCGTCTACGGCGACCCGGACAACCCGCCCGTCACCGAGGAGGATCCTAAGAAGCCCGCGACCAACCCCTATGGTTGGACCAAGTGGATGATCGAGCAGATCCTTATGGACGTCCACACCGCCGACCCCGAGTGGGACGTCGTGCTGCTCCGTTACTTCAACCCCATTGGCGCTCATCCGTCGGGCCTGATCGGCGAGGACCCCAAGGGCATCCCCAACAACCTGGTGCCTTATGTCGCCCAGGTCGCCGTGGGCAAGCTCGAGGCCGTTCAGGTCTTTGGCAACGACTACCCCACCCCCGACGGCACCGGCGTGCGCGACTACATCCACGTGTGCGATCTGGCCTCTGGTCACGTTGCCGCCCTTAACTGGATGAACGGCAAAACCGGCGTCGAGATCTTTAACCTGGGCACCGGCACCGGCACCTCGGTACTCGAGGTCGTTGCCGCCTTCTCCAAGGCTTGTGGCAAGGAGCTGCCCTATGTGATCCGCGAGCGCCGCGCCGGCGACATCGCTGCCAACTGGTGCGATGCCTCCAAGGCCGAGCGCATGATGGGCTGGAAGGCCCAGTACGACATCGCGGACATGTGCCGCGATAGCTGGAACTGGCAGAGCCACAACCCCAACGGCTTCGCCGACGCCGAGTAGCAAAAACCTACATACCGCTCTTGCCCCGATCTCACGTTGTGAGGTCGGGGCTTTTTTTCATGGCATGTAACCATTCGCCGAAAATCGACCAACTTTTTTATCTTGCCTGTACATGTTTAAACAACATGTTTTACAATAGGCGTATCGAATCAGAACATCGGAGGCGGACTGCACACCCATCGGCAGGCCGACCCCACAACAAGAAGGTTGGTGAGCGCATTCATGGAGCGTGCAAGCGGCGTCCTCATGCCCGTCTCATCTCTGCCCGGACCATACGGAATCGGCGGCTTTGGCTGGAATGCCTACGACTTCGTCGATTTTCTCGCCTCGTGCAAACAACATTACTGGCAGATTCTGCCCCTTACGACGACCAGCTATGGCGATTCGCCCTATCAGTCGTTCTCGGCCCGCGCAGGCAACCCCAACTTTATCGACTTTGCCGAGCTTATCGAGACAGGGTATCTGGAGCAGCGCGATATCGATGGCGTGTACCTGGGATCCGACCCCAGTAACGTCGACTACGGTGCTATCTTTGGCGGCCGCCGTCAGATTCTCGACCGCGCCGCCGAGCGCTTTGCTGCCGACAAGCCGGCCGATTTCGATGACTTTATCCAGGCCAACGAGGACTGGCTCATCCCCTACTGCGAGTTCATGACCGTCAAAGAGGAGTGCGGACTCAAGGCGTTTTGGGAGTGGCCCGCAGAACTGCGCACCCGCGGCGAAGCATCTGCCAAGGTCTGCGCCGCCCATCCCGCGCGCATGCTCTACCACCAGATGACGCAGTATTTCTTCGACCGCCAATGGAGCCGCCTCAAGGCCTATGCCAACGAGCGCGACATTCTCATCATCGGCGACCTGCCCATCTATGTCTCGCGTGACTCCGTCGAGATGTGGGCGACGCCTGAGCTCTTTAAGATCGACGCCGCCGGCAATCCCGTGAGCGTCGCCGGCACGCCGCCCGACCAGTTCTCGGCCACCGGCCAGTACTGGGGCAACCCCATCTACGACTGGGACGCCATGGAGTCCGACGGCTTCTCCTGGTGGGAGGGCCGCATTCGCGCCGCCCTCGACATGTACGACGTCATCCGCCTGGATCACTTCCGCGGCTTCGAGGCCTATTGGGAGGTGCCGTTCTCCTCGCCCGATTCGTCCTACGGTTCGTGGACGCAGGGTCCCGGCCTCAAGTTCTTCAAGACGCTCGAGGAAAAGCTCGGCACGCTGCCCATCATCGCCGAGGACCTGGGCTTCCTCACCCCCGGCGTCATCGACATGCGCGACAACTCGGGCTTCCCCGGCATGAAGATCCTGCAGTTTGCCTTTGAGGGTACCAACTCGTACTACCTGCCGCATAACTACATCGCCAACACCGTCGCCTATGTGGGCACCCACGACAACGAGACGGCGCGCGGTTGGTTTGAGGGAACGGCCACCCCGCGTCAACGCGAGCAGACAGCCCTGTACACCCATCAGCAGGCCGGCGAACCCATGGCAGATGCACTCAATCGCACCATCGCCGCCAGCGTGAGTGACACGTGCATCTACACCATGCAAGACCTGCTCAACTTGGGCAACGAGGCGCGCATCAACACCCCTGCCACGCTGGGCGGCAACTGGACCTGGCGCATGCTCGACGGCGCCATCACCCGCGAGCTCGAGCACAAACTCACTGACTGGACCGAGACCTACTTCCGCATCCCGTCGGAAGCCGAAATCGAGCTTCCTCAATAGGAGCCACCGCGCCCGACCCCTCCCCACCGTGCGGACGCGCTTGCTTTTCCCGCGCGAGGCCACCCCAATCCCCTCGCGCGGGCTTCTTATGAATTGCAGACATGAAACAACCCATCACAGGAGAAAACATGCCCCAAATTAACCTCATGGAACTCGCCGAGCAGTCTTTTGGCACCTCGCTCGAGCAGCTCGACGACCGTCGCATTTACAAGCTGCTGGTCAAACTCGTGCAGGAGCGCTCCGCCGCCCGCCCGCTCAACAACGGCAAGAAAAAGCTCTATTACATTTCCGCCGAATTTTTGATCGGCAAGCTGCTCATCAACAACATGATCGACCTCGGCATCTACGACGAGGTTAAGGACCAGCTCACCGCCGCAGGCCACGACCTCAACAAGATCGAGGAATTCGAGGTCGAGCCGTCACTCGGCAACGGCGGCCTGGGCCGCTTGGCCGCATGCTTCCTGGATTCCATCGCCACGCTGGGCTTGACCGGCGATGGCGTGGGCCTCAACTATCACTACGGTCTGTTCCGTCAGCGCTTTGTCGACAACCAGCAGAAGGCCGTCCCCGACGAGTGGCTCGGTGAGCAGGACATCCTAGTCGACGATGACCGCTCCTACACCGTCGAGTTCGGCGATTTTGCCGTTACCTCCAAGCTCGTCAACATCGATGTGCCCGGTTACGGCCAGCCCACCAAGAACCGCCTGCGCCTGTTCGACCTGGCGAGCGTCGACGACGGCCTGGTCCCCGGCAGCTCCATCGACTTCGACAAGACCGAGATCGCCAAGAACCTCACCTTGTTCCTCTACCCCGACGATTCCGACGAGCAGGGCCGCCTACTTCGCATCTATCAGGAGTACTTCATGGTGAGCAACGCCGCCCAGCTCCTGATCGACGAGGCCGTCGAGCGCGGCAGCAACCTGCACGATCTGGCCGACTACGCCGTGGTCCAAATTAACGACACGCACCCCACCATGGTCATCCCCGAGCTCATTCGCTTGCTCACCACCGAACATGGCATCGAGTTTGACGAGGCCGTGACCATCGTACGCTCCATGGTCGCCTACACTAACCACACGATTCTTGCCGAGGCGCTCGAGAAGTGGCCGCTCGCCAGCCTGCAGAAGGTCTCCCCTGCCATCGCCGACATTATCGTCAAGCTCGATGAGATCGCGAAGGCCGAGCACGATGACCCGCGCGTCGCCATCATCGACGAACACGATACCGTCCACATGGCCCACATGGACATCCACTTTGGCTTCTCCATCAACGGCGTAGCCGCCCTCCACACCAAGATCCTGGAGGACACCGAGCTTCATCCGTTCTACGAGATCTACCCCGAGAAGTTCTCCAATAAGACCAACGGCATCACCTTCCGCCGCTGGATCCAGGGAGCCAACCCCGCGCTTGCCAGCCTGCTCGACGATGTGATCGGTACCGATTGGCGCAGCACCGGCGACCTGAGCAAGCTCGCCGACTTCGCCGACGATAAGAGCATTCTTGAGCGCTTGGCCGCCACCAAGGCCGAAGCCAAAACCATCATGCGCGAGTTTATGGCGCTCGAACAGGGCGTGACGATCCCCTCCAACGCGATCATCGATGTTCAGGTCAAGCGTATCCACGAGTACAAGCGCCAGCAGATGCTCGCGCTCTACATCATCTGGAAGTACCTCGATATCAAGAACGGCAACAGACCTAAGCACCCCGTCACCATCATCTTTGGCGGCAAGGCAGCGCCTGCCTATACCATCGCTCAGGACATCATCCACCTAATCCTGACGCTGTCCCAGTGGATAGCCAACGACCCCGACGTAGCTCCCTACCTGCAGGTTGTCATGATCGAGAACTACAACGTCACCGCCGCCGAGCGCGTGATCCCCGCCGCTGACATCTCCGAGCAGATCAGCCTGGCCTCCAAGGAGGCGAGCGGCACCTCCAACATGAAGTTCATGCTCAACGGCGCCCTAACCCTGTGCACGCTTGACGGCGCCAACGTGGAGATTGCCGAGCTCGTGGGCGACGAGAACATCTACACCTTTGGTGCCTCGTCCAAACAGGTCGAGCAGCTCTATGCCGACGGCACCTATGACGCCGGTGTGCTCTACCGCAAGCCCGGTATTAAACTGCTGGTGGACTTCATCACCAACCCGGCCTTTATGGCGACCGGCAACGCCGAGCGCCTGCAGCGCCTGCACGATGACATTAAGGGCAAGGACTGGTTTATGGCCCTGCTCGACATTGAGGAGTACATCCAGACCAAGGAGCGCGTGCTGGCCGACTACGAGGACCAGGACGCCTGGATGCGCAAGACGCTGATCAATATCGCCAACGCCGGCACCTTCTCGTCCGACCGCACCATCTCCCAGTACAACGACGAGATCTGGCACCTGAACTAATTCGCTTCCCTTACCCATCCTCTTGAGAAACGGAGTCGTGGCAACACGGCTCCGTTTTTTGTGCCCGCACGTTACCCTGTGACCCGACTCGACCAAACAATCTCGATCTGTAACAGCTACTCGGTAAAAACGGTCCCAGCTGTTACAGATTGAGACATACCGGCCCCTTCCCTTGGGTTTATCTCAGTCTGTAACATCTAGCAGCTGAAATTCACCTTTGGTGTTACAGATTTAGAGGTGACGCATAATTTCTTTCGCAAATTGACAACCGCATAGCGGAACACGGCCCGC
>USEK01000012.1 GCA_900553705.1 uncultured Collinsella sp. | reverse complement strand
CTACGTCTCGTGGGCTCGGAGATGTGTATAAGAGACAGGTTGAACGACTGCACGATGCCATGTTCGATAACGTAGCGTGTGGCAAGCGTGTGGATGGGAGAATCTGGCAGTAGTTTTTCCTCAAACTCGCCCGCGCAGGCCAACACGTTGCCCTCGTCGGTGATGGCCACCGTCATGGCGCGCGTCTCGGGCAAAATGCGCCGGCACACCAAACGCGCCGACTCCTGCGTCAGACCGCCCTTAATGTCCTCGAGCATGGCCGAGGCCACCGAGAGCGTCTCCTCGGTGTACTGGGAGCGCACCGAATCGGGATTGAGCGTCAAAAAGATAAAGATGCACAGAAAGATGCACAGCAGCGCGCAGGCAATCACCGTGGCGATCGGCTCGATACCGGTCACCAAGGCAAAAATAAAGTACACCAGCACGCAAATGGCGCAGGCAACGGCAATGATGCGAAAGATTGATATTGAACTATCGCGCTGGGCGCGGCGGTCGATCATTCGGCCCCCTCCAGGATACTGATCAGTTGTGCGTCACGCCAAAGCCCGTCCATGATCTTGGGCCAAAAGCTCTGGAAACGCAGGTAGCTTGCAGCGTTTTGGCGCGCATAGGCCTTTGCCTCGCCGATACCATGGCGCCAAATGCGCAGGTAGCCCTCATGCTCGCGGGTAAACACGCTGCGGACCATAGCGGTCTTGCGCACGCGGTCGTCGAGCTCGCGCGAAATCCACGGGCCCGGGTAGGGCATGAGCGATGCCGCCGTAACGGGAATGAGCTCCTTTTGATGCGCGGCGAATGTCAACTTGGCCCGTTCGTAGTACCAACGGTATACATCCTGCATAAAGCGCGGTGAGCGCTTTTCGGACTCCGGAGGCAGATGGTGCACGGTCCACTCGTTATCGAACCACACGTCGTAGCCAAACATGCGCATGTTAAAGAGGTAATCCAAGTCCTCGCCGCGGGTGATAAACGGGTCAAAGGCTACACGCGTAAAGGCGCGGGCGTGCAGGGCCATCAGGCCGCCGCACACGTAGTTGGAGCGAGAGATGCGGGTGCCCGAGAGCGCCTTTTTCATCCAACGGTTGAACTCGATGCGCTTGGTCCACCAACGATGGCAGATGCCCGCCTTGTCCGTGGGAGCCAGCGGCGAGCCGTCGCGATCGTAGAAATAGCCGCTCTTGACCAAGATCGGCAAGCCCTGACGCGTCTGCTGCCCCAACGCATAGGTCGCGCGCTTCATAAAGTCGGCGTCGATGACAGTCTCATCGTCATCCAAAAAGATAACCGCGTCATGCCCCAGCACAGCGGCACAGGCTAGCCCCATGTTGCGGATGGCACCGTAGCCTCGCAGGCTCACGCACTCGCCCGAACCCTTGGGCGCGATCTGAGCAACCCGGTCTGCAATGCGCGAGGCCTGGGTGTTGGTGACAACGGTGACCTTGAGCGCGGGATGCGCGTCGACAATCTCGTGCACGCGCAGCGACACATCGGCTGTGGCAGAAACGGGACAGACCACCAAAAGGATGATGCACGGGATGTCACGTACCTGCTCAAGCGAGGCCAGGCAGCGGTCGAGTTCGGGATTGTCGGCGTTGAGTCGCGTCGAATGGTCATAGGTGCCAGGGGCGTTTGCGCAAGCGTCATCGCCCGCCCAATACGTTGGAATCACGACCGTGGCGTTCATGCCTTACCCTCCCTGCAACACAAAAACGGGACGCCGCCAAACACAGGCGACGCCCCGCGACCTAGCTGATTCCATCATACCCACTTGGGCAAATCATTGCTCGCAAGTCGCAATGTTTATTGCGGATAGCCCCAAAAGAGTACCGTGGACAGGCACAATAGCCGCTCGCTCCTATGCGGCATGCTCTGCCGCCCGAGTCATGCGGGACAGGCGGACCAGCAGCATAAAGCCAACGACCAGCAGCACACCAATGGAAAGGACGCCCAGCGACGGGTTGCCGGTCAGCGAGGTGACGACCGACACCAGGAAGGTGCCCATAACGCTTGCATAACGACCGAAGATGTCAAAGAAGCCGTAGTACTCGTTGGACTTTTCCTTGGGGATAATGCGGCCAAAGTAGCTACGGCTGAGCGCCTGCACGCCGCCCTGGAACAGGCCGACCATAATGGCAAGCACCCAGAATTCAAAGGCGGTCTTTAGGAAGAACGCGGCGAACAGCACAATGCCCATATAGGCGGCGACTGCCACCAAGATCATGTTGAGCGTGCCCACGCGTCCGGCAAGCTTGCCGTAGATGATGGCGGACGGAAAGGCCACGAACTGCGTGACGAGCAGCGCCAGGACCAACTGGGTCGAATCGATGCCCAAGGCCGATCCGTAGCTGGTTGCCATGGAAATGACCGTGTGCACACCGTCGATATAGAAGAAGAACGCGATCATGTAGACCAGCACGGTCTTGTTGTGGGCGATCTCGCGCATGGTGTGTCCGACCTCGGAGAACACACCGCCCACGATGTGGCCGATGGTGTCCTCGGGACCGCGCTCGCGACCGTACTTTTGCTTATAGGTGCGAATGAGCGGCAGGGTAAAGATGAGCCACCAGGCACCGGTGATGATAAACGACAGACGCGTTGCCAGCATGGTGGGGACACCAAGAGCGGGGCCACCCATGATGAGCGCCAGGCAGATGACGAACGGCACGGTGGAACCGATGTAGCCCCAGGCATAACCCGAGCTGGACACGGCGTCCATGCGCTCGTCGGTGGTAATGTCGGGCAGCATGGCGTCGTAGAACGTCATAGAGGAGTTAAGGCCGATGGTGCACAGCACGTACACGGTCAAAAATGCCATGGCGGACATTGGGATAGCCTGCGCCAGGCAAAGCACCAGGCCCGTGAGGAAGAAGCCCAAGAAGAACTTGATCTTGTTGCCGGCGTAATCGGCAAGCGCGCCCAGAATGGGCATGAGCATAGCGATGACCAGCGAGGCGATCGTCTGCGCGTTGCCCCAGGCGACCACCAGGTCTGCCGAGGAAGCACCGGTATTGATGGCGTTAAAGTAGATGGGCACCACCGAGGTATTGAGCAACACGAGGGCCGAGTTGCCCACATCGTACATAACCCAGTTACGCTCGAGCTTGGTGTATTTCATGGACAGGGCCCCTTCGTATTCGCCCAATATGCAGTTAGTTCATCGTACCCCAATTGCACAGAAGCGCTGGTAAGGATTCGGCAAAGGGACAGGAGCGGTCATACGGACACGCAGGGCGAAACGCCATCCCATCAACGCAGTTGCGGTGAAATAGTTCCCGCTTAGCCCTCCGGGGGCTTCATTCAGGAACTATTCCACCGCAACTTATTGAAACGGTTTGTTATTCCTCGCGGTCGAACTCCTCGTCGGCGCCGAGTACGCGGCCGCTATAGTTGATATGGCCGGTCACGGCATCCATGTCACCGGTCTCGATAAAGCGGGCAACGGTGAGCTCGTAATCGGTCAGCGCGCGCTCAAAGACCTCGGGGAAGCTCTCGGTCGAGACCTCATCGGTAAAGGGGTTCTTCCATGTCAGGTGGCCCAGGTTACCGGTGCGCTCGGGCAGCTCCGTCGTCACGCGATGAGCAAGGCCGTCGAGCAGCGAGTAGTCATGCACCAAGCCCTCAACCAGGGCAATCGCGCGCGTCTTTACCGAGCCGGCAGGCTCAATGGTGCGATAGAGCATCTGCATGTCCGAGACGGCGCCGGCATACTCCCCCGCCGGGATGTCGATACCGTACACGCGCCCGGCGACGTAGCTCATCAGCACGCCGGCCACGCGATTGATGCGGTCGGTGGTGACGATCTCGCCCGCCGGCGGATAATCCTCGACCGTGGCACCGTCACGCTTGAGCTGCAGCATCAGCACGTCCAGGTCGCTTTCGAGCACGGCGTGAACCTGGCTGCCCGAAGCCTCGAGCTCGGGGGCGGAGTCCACAATGCCAAACTGCTGCTCGTAGACAAAGGGGTGGGCATTGCGGTCGAGCACATAGTGCGACAGCAGGCCCAGCGCAAAGGCACGACCTAGATTGGCGTCGCGCGGCTGCAGGTGCGACACGCCGTCGCGCAGACACGAGAACTGGCGCGACATGCGCGAGCGGTGCATGACCTGAGCAAGCGACGTGCAGTCGGAAACGCGCGGCGTGAGCATGTGGAAGAAAAACGGGTCGGGACCTTGGTTTCCCAGGATAAAGGCGATGCGCTCCTCGTCGGACGTAATAACGCCCTGCGGAAGACGGTCGATGCTTTCCTCGCCAAACAGATGATGCGTAATGAGCGCGGGCATATTGTTCCTTTCGATTTCATTCGATGTCACCCATTATGCCCACCGCGCGGTCACGCCAAACCTGCGGCGGTAAACGATGGTATGCAGACTGCCTACGCAAGCCCCAAGCGTGCTTTAACCTCGGCAGCGCGGCGACGGGACACAGGCACCGTCGAGGTTACGCGATCGAGTCTGAGCTCCATAAGACCCGTGGAGCCGATCTCGACATTGTGCACGTCTTCCAAATTGACCAGATAACTGCGGTGGACACGGATAAAGCCCTCGGAGGCCAGGCGCCGCTCGAGCGAGGAAATCGACTCATTGATCAGGTATGTTCCCTCGGCGCAGACGGCGTTGCAAAAATCGGCGCGCGCCTCAAAGTAGCAGACATCCGCCACGGGAATAAACACCTTTTTACCCCCACGATCCACCGTCAAGCGCAAAGGCTGGCGCGGAGCATGGACGACACGGCGAGCGCCCAGGGCGGTCTCGATCTTGTCAAGCGCCTTTGACAGGCGGGCATCCTCGACCGGTTTGACGATGTAATCGACAGCATCGAGGTTATAGGCATCAGCCGCATACTCGGCAAATGCCGTCACAAACACCACGATTGGCGGCGTCTTTAGGTTCTGCAGCGTCTCGGCAAGCTCAATTCCCGAGCGACCGGGCATGGTAATGTCTAAAAACAGCACGTCGGGCTTGTTCGACAGAATCGACTCCACGGCTTCGGTGACATTGCCCGCCTCGGCAATCTGGCCCACACGCGTATCCTTTTCCAACAGATAGCGTAGCTCAGCCCTAATGGGAGGTTCGTCATCAACCACCAAGATGTTCCAGCCTTCGGACATATGCGCTTCCCCTCTTTTTTTCTCTCAATCCAACCGCGTGCTACACCGTTAGCGGCGCCGGCTCATGCGGCTCGCCGTTCAACTCTACGATGACCTGCGTTCCCACGCCCTCCTGGGACTTCACGCGCATGCCAGAATCTTCTCCGTAAAAGAAATGGATGCGCTGAAGCACGTTGAAGAGCGCCAGGCCGCAGCCTCGCTTGACGGAGCCGTCGGCGGTAATGCTTTCGGGCTCCTCTCGGCGATGCTGCTCAAACAGATGCGCGCAGACTTCTTCGCTCATACCGATGCCATCATCTTCGACGATGATCTCCAAGCCGTCATCGGTCTCAAAAGCCCTAACACGAATAGAAAGCGGCTCGGTCTCGCGCTGCGCATGCTTGATGCAGTTTTCGAGCAGCGGCTGCAAGATAAACGGCGGCACCAGGCTGTCGCGCACCTCAAAGTCGATGTCGACCGAAACGCGCAGACGGCCGTCGCCATACCGGGCCTGCATAAGATTGATATAACGGGTGCCCTGTTCCACCTCGTGCTCGAGCGTGGTGAGCGTATCGGAGTCAGAAAGCGTCTGTCGATAGTAGTTGGAGAAGTCGATCAGCAGCGATCGCGCCTTGTCGGGCTCGGTTCGAACGAGCGACACAATCGTGCTAATAGTATTGAATAGAAAATGCGGGTCGACCTGCGACTGCAGAGCGCGGAGTTCAACGCGGGCCGTGAGCTCGTCTTGGCGCTCGAGCTCAAAGCTGGCGAGCTGCGTGGAAATTAGATCGGCGAAACCCGAGGCAAGGGCCGTCTGGCGCATATCGATGCTGCTCAGACGGGGGTAATACAGCTCGAGTGTGCCCACACAATGCCCGCGCACGGTAAGCGGCGCGACAATACCGGCGCGCAGGCGGGGAAAATAACCGCCCGTCTCACTGGAGGCGTCACGCGAAAAAACGCTCTGCTCGCCCGTCTCAATCACGCTGAGCGTGGTCTTGAGCACTACCGGGGTTCCAGCAGGGCACTTTGCCGAGTCCTCGCCCCAGCTTGCCAGCACCTGCTTGCCGTCGGTAAAGCAGATGGCAGAAGCGATGGTCTCGGACAGGATGATTTTAGAGGCACCCAGGGCCGCTTCGGGCGTAAGGCCGCGCGACGTATAGGCGAATATTTTTGATGCGATGGCGAGCGTGCGGTCGGTTGCGCTCGATGTGAGGTCGTCGGGGACCACAAAGACATACGAGAAGAAGAAGCACAGCATGACCAGGCCGGCAATGACGACAACGCCCGGAACGGGATTGGGGTTATCGGTTAAATCCCAGATAAGCAGCAAGATAAGCGCCGGAACGACGGCACCAAGTAGGATGGCCTGAACCACATGCTGGGCCGTACGAAAGACCTTGGTAGAGTTGTAACTCTTGCCCAGAATCAGCCTATTGAGATCCACCGTCATCCCCTTTTATCTACCGCACCCACAGCAATAAAGAGGGCCGCAAGCGACCCTCTCCATTGCATTATGCATTCAAATACTGTGTTTTACATCCAGCCATCGATGAACGGTAGCTTAGGCGCTGTACTTGTTTGCCTCGCCGAAGGTGCCGGCCTCGACAATCCAGCCGTCCTTCATGATGACGTCCATGTTGTCGGTGTTGAGCACATGGATATCGGCGGCGACGTCACCGTTGACGACCAGCAGGTCGGCGCACTTGCCGGCCTCGATGGAACCGGTCTCGTCCTCGATGTGGCACATCTTGGCACCGTTGAGGGTGGCGCAGGTGATGGTCTCGACCGGGGTGAAGCCGATCTTGTCGACGAACTCGTACATCTCCTCGATGGAGCAGGTACCGTATGGGGTGACGAAGGAGAAGGAGTCGGAGCCGATCGTCATGACGACGCCGCGCTTCTTGGCCTCGCGCAGGCAGTCGTAGTTGCGCTGCAGCTCCTTCTCGACCAGGGTGCCCTCGTACTTGTCGTGCAGCTCGGGGACGTAGACGGGCGGATAGGTGGCGTACCAGGTGGGCAGGAAGGCGATCGTCGGGGTGAAGAAGGTGCCCTGCTCGGCCATGAGGTCCATGGTGCGCTCATCGATATCGAAGCCGTGAATCAGCTGTTCGCAGCCAAAGCGAACGGAATCGTAGGCAGCGGCGTGGTTGTTGTAGCAGTGGCTCCACACGGGGATACCGACCATCTTGGCCTCTTCGACCACGGCCTGGATCTCCTCGGAGCAGTAGTGCTGGTCGCGACCGGAGTCCCAGCGCCAGATGCCGCCACCGGTAGCCCAGATCTTAATGGCATCGGGGTTCTCGCGCAGGCGACGACGGACGGCCTTGCGCAGATCCCAAGGACCGTCGACCTGGTCGCCCCAGGGGTGGGATTCCTTGTTGAGCTCCTGGGTGCAGTGGTGGGAGTCACCGTGACCGGCAACACGGCAGAAGCCGAGGCCGGTGGCCAGAACGCGCGGGCCCTTAAAGACGCCCTTGTCGATGCAGTCGCGAATCTGGATACCAAAGCGGCCGATCTCGCAGACGGTGGTGAGGCCGTGGGTGAGGCAGTCGTAGGCCTGCTTGACGGCGACGGCCTGCTTCTCGAGGAGCGGCTGCATGACCCAATCGGTGTCATCGTCGGTCAGGTTGCCCGAGAAGTGCAGATGGGTGTCGATCAGGCCGGGAAGGACGGTCTTGCCGGCGGCATCGATAACCTCAACGCCCTCGGGAAGGTCCTGCATAGTGCCGGCGTACTCGATCTTGCCGTTGTCGTCGACGAGAACGAGGGAGTTCTCGACCGGCTCGGCACCGGTACCGTCGATGAGCTTGCCGCCAACGATTGCATACTTAGTGGACATGGTTCCTCCTTATGGATCCATATATGTGGGCGAGGCCGTGTTGGGTCGCGGCCTCACAAAGCTACCCAGGTGATGCCGGGTTCGGTGCGCGGAAGAGAGGGCCCCGCGTACCTGGTCCGCCCCGACTAGGCGTTACTTTTTGCGGGAATTGGTGAAAGCCATGAGGGCCAGGCCAATAGCCAACCAGCCGATCACGATGCTCCACTCCACCATGTTGAGAGAGGCGGGAGAGAACGGAATCACGAGCAGGCCGATGATGATAGCGCAGGCAGCGATGGCGAGGCAGATGCCAAACTTGCCGCCGGGCACCTCGTAGGGACGAGGCAGGTCGGGCTCGGTGAAGCGCATGCGCAGGCAAGCGAGGGCGACCATGCCGCAGGAGAAGATGAAGGCGAGAGCCGACACGTTGGTCAGAGGGATGAGCATGTTCTTGCCCAGGAACGGACCGACGACGGTGATGACACCCAGGACGACGCAGGCGAGCTTGGGGGCGCCGGACTTGGGGTCGACCTCGGCGAACTGCTCGGGCAGCTGGCCCTTGCGGCCCATGGCGAGCATGATGCGGCTCGTGGCGCCGTAGAAGGAGTTCATCGGGCCCATGGGTCCAAGCGTGGCGATGACGAGCATGGCCAGGTACAGGAGCATGTTGATGCCCTTGAGGCAGGCGAGCGCGGGAACCGGACTCTTAACGAACTCATGCCAGTCGAGGATGGTGCCAAACGAGTAGATACAGACCATGTAGAAGCCGCCGGCGGCCAGCAGTGCCAGGGAGATGATCTTGCCGAACTTGTTCCAGTTGAGGCCCTCGGCTGCTTCCTCAGCCTGCTGAGGAATGGTGTCGAAGCCGGCGTAGAAGAACGGGGTCAGTACCAGGACCGACACGATGCCGGCGAACAGGCTGGTGCTCTCGGTAGCGGCCTTGCCGCCGCCAGCGCCGGTGACCTGGGAGAACACGGGCATGGCGTTGTCCGGCGAGCCGGTGAACAGTGAGACGCCCATGGCGAGCAGCATGCCGCAGAGCAGGGCCTTGGTCAGGAAGGCCTGGAGCTTGGCAGCCGAGCTGGCGCCGCGGAAGTTGAGGAAGATGACGTAGACTGCAAAGCCGAGCGCGATCAGCGTCGGGAACAGGTAAACGTCGGCGCCCAGGATGGTGTAGAGCTTGACGGCGCGCAGCCACTCAAGACCGGGCAGGCTACCGAACATCTCGGACACGAGGGTCGAGATGGCGATGGCCTCCCACGGGCACAGGATGCCGTTGCCCAGGGCCAAAAGCCATCCGGTGATGTAGCTCAGCGTACGGCCAAAGCTACGATCGACATACTCGACGATGCCGCCCGAGATGGGGATAGCAGCCGTGAGCTCACCGAAAACAGCTCCGACGGGCACGAGGAAGATTGCACCCAAGAGGAATGCGATCATAGCGGGAACGGGACCGCCGCCCACGACCATCCAGTCGCCGACCTGCAGAACCCAACCGGTACCGATGATGGCACCGAAGCCGATGGTGAAGAAGTTCCAGAGCGAAAGCGTTTTCTTCATGCCGCCGTTATCCTCGACTGCAACTTCTGCGTTCTTGTCCGCCATTGTTCCCCTCCTTTCCTATTTGACGCCCTTGGCGTCACCCCTTGCGCGGTCCGTTTTGCCGCGCGCTTTTATTCCATGGCTTTAAGATACGGCCTTGGCGCAGCAGCGCCGCTCGCAGCTCGACCGAAGGCAGAACTGCAAAACGAGCGGCACCGTTTTTGGGACGAACGGCAGGAGACGTCATTCGTCTTGGACGCTTTCATCTTGTCTGCTTTTGAATACCTGTTGCCGCGACGCTTGACGCGCGGCGCGGCAACGTTCATACCATTTGTCAGGCTTTTGGCGCACATACCCATGTGTCGTGCATCTTTTTATGTAGGATAGACAAGTTACACATGAGGCAAGGTGATTCGAATGGCATACGGATACAATGACGGCGGCCAACGGCCACAAAGCGTGCGCCTTGCCGGCCGCACCACGCCAACGCCCAGAAGCACCTCCGACAACGACAACCCGCAGCGCCCCCAAGAGCAGCCCGGGGCTTCTTCGCGGCAACAAAGCCGTGCCGTGCAGCAGTCAGACCGCGCGAGTACGAGCACACGCCAACGCCAGACCGACACATCGCAGCCACGCCGCTACGATCGCCGTAAGACCGACTACTACGTCAAGCGCTCCTTTTCGCGACCTCAACGCGATCGCGGCAATTCCGCCCCTCACCCCGTGTCGCATACCACAAGCCACGCGCTTCCGGCCCGCCGCCTACGCCTTGCGCTTTGCTCCATCGCCGCCTGCCTCGTCTTTGTGTTTTTGGGATCCTGTATCTCCCACGGATCAGCCGGTCTTGAGCCCACTGCCGAGGACAAGCTGCTTAAAGCTCCCGTCGCGCCCGGCTACTCCTTTGCGTTCTCGACCCCACGCTCGCAATGGCAGGCCGGCACCATGCCCCACATCTACCAAATTGACCCCGCATGGTCGGAGCTGCCCTATGCCGGTGGCACTATTCGCGAAAACGCTTGCGGTCCCACCTGCCTCACCATGGTCTATATCTTTAAGACCGGCCAAACCGATAAAACGCCGGTCGATGTATGTGCACTGGCCGAAGCCGGCAACTACGCCCCCACCGGTGCCACCGAGTGGTCGTTTATGACAGGCGGTGCGTGGCAGCTGGGGCTCAACGGAACACAGCTCTATAACGATCGCGAATCGATTACCCAAGCACTTCGCTCGGGTGCGCCTGTCATCGCCGCAGTGCGCCCCGGTACGTTTACCAACGTAGGCCACTACATCGTGCTCTACGGCATCGACGATGCCAACCAGATTGGCGTCTACGACCCCAACTCGGCCAGCCGCAGCGCCCGCCGCTGGGGCGTCGTAGAGGTCCTCAACGAAGTCGAAGCCATGTGGGCCTACTACTAGTCATTGGGCACTCATTGGGGACAGACTTAAATGAGTACCTGGGAAACTGTGCCCCGCTTTGGACACTCATTGTGGGATGCGCTTTCCGCAGTTGATCGGTGCCACGCATTTAAGTCTGTCCCCAATGACCAGCCCTAGGCTGCCGGCAGGAAAGGAACGTCCCCAAGTGCCGGGTTGAGACAAAAGCCCCGCAGTCGGAGCGGACTGCGGGGCTCATGAAGAGAGGCTAGTTTGTGGGCGCTTTGCCTGGCGCCCACGAGAGAGGCAACAGAGTAGAGACTACTCGTGGATGCGGGTACCGGAGAGGCCAGCCATGGTCTCGGCGGCCTTGTCCAGAGCGCCGATGATGCAGGTGCGGCCCTTGCGGGAACGGGCGAACTTGATGGCAGCGCGGACCTTGGGCTCCATGGAACCCTTGCCGAACTGGCCCTCGTCGGCCAGGCGCTCGGCCTCGTCGGCGGTGAGGTCCTCGAGCTCCTCCTGGTTGGGCTTGCCAAAGTTGATGGCGACATGCTCAACGGCGGTCAGCAGGAACAGAACGTCGGCGTCGCAGTCCTCGGCCAGCAGCTCGCCGCCCAGGTCCTTGTCGATGACGGCGGGAACGCCCTTGTAGCAGCCCTTGTTCTCGTAGTCGCGGACGACGGGGATGCCGCCGCCACCGCAGGCGATGACGATGAACTCGTTGTCGAGCAGGTTAAGGATGGAGTCAGCCTCGACGATCTTCTTGGGATCGGGGGAGGCGACAACGCGACGCCAGCCGCGGCCGGAATCCTCGACGAAGACCTTGGAGGGATCCTCGGCCATGAACTCCTTGGCCTGCTCCTCGGTGTAGAAGGGGCCGATCGGCTTGGTCGGGTTCTTGAACGCGGGATCGTCGGGATCGCACTCGATCTGGGTGACGACGGTGGCGGCGTGCCAACGCTTATAGCGCTTGTGCATCTCGCGGCCGATGCCCTGCTGCAGGTGATAACCAATGTAGCCCTGGGACATGGCGCCGCACTCGGGCAGCGGCATCTCGGGGGTACCGATGGCATCGTGGGCAGCGGCGAAGGCGTTCTGGATCATGCCGACCTGCGGGCCGTTGCCGTGGGTGATGATGATCTCATTGCCCTGCTCGATGAGACCGAGGAGAGCGTGGGCGGTGTTGCTCACGGCCTCGATCTGCTCGACGGGGTTGTTGCCGAGGGCGTTGCCGCCAAGGGCGACGACAATACGATCGGGCTTGCCAAGAGGCTTAGACATTGCTGGAATCCTTTCTGTAAAAGGCCTACAACCCATTAATAACCCGCGTCCGTGCGATACGCGAGTTTATTAAGGTTTATATTCTCTTTATCGCTCATTTTATTCATTTTGAAAATAGCGGAACGGTGAACGGTCGTTTTTGTCCGCTCAGCGTACAGAACTCCAGCTCAGACATATCTACGTAATTTACGTGCGACTTTATTTAAATGAAGCGAGGATTATGTCGGATTATGCAAACTACATCTCTGCTAAACACAAAACGGACAGCGCAATATCTTACTCGCGCTATACGAGATTCTATGCACTTATAAGTCGAGTATGCACCCCTGCAAAAACAAGGGGCTTTTCATCCAGCAAAAGGAATAAAGAAGCGCTCCGAAAAGGCGGCAACAACCACGCCCCCATCCATCCCCAAAGTGGCGCGAGGTTTCGCGGCAAAGCCGCGAAACAGCGAAAGGGACGGAATACCCGGCCAACTACGTCCTTCATCCGCCCACACAATCCAAGGACGTAGTCGTAGCAGGATCTGAGGGCTAACCTTCGCGGACACTCCGCAGGACGAAAGAACCCCCGCCGCACGTAGTGCGCAGCGGGGGTTCTTTCATGTCCGAGGACGTCCGCGAAGGTCAGCCCTCAGATCCTGCGGTGGGAGACCTAGGCCTCGTTGTACACCGTCTTGAGCTTCAGCAGGTGAGCGTAGCGGTCCATAGCGGCCTGCTCGTTCTCCTTGAAGAGCTCCTCGGCGCGCTCGGGGAAGGAACGCGTCAGCGAAGCGTAACGGGCCTCGTTCATCAGGAACTCCTGATAACCGCCCGCAGGCTCCTTGGAATCGAGCGAGAACTTCTTGCCGGCAGCAGCCTCGGGGTTGAAGCGGAAGAGGTTCCAGTAACCGCACTCGACAGCCTTCTTCATCTCGGCCTGGCAGTTCTGCATGCCACCCTTCTTGATGGAGTGCATCTCGCAGGGGCTATAGCCGATGATGAGGGACGGGCCGTCGTAGGCCTCGGCCTCGTGGATGGCCTTGAGGGTCTGAGCCGGGTTGGCGCCCATGGCGACCTGCGCCACGTAGACGTAGCCGTAGCTCATGGCGATCTCGGCCAGGGACTTCTTCTTGGTCACCTTACCGGCAGCGGCGAACTGAGCGACCTGGCCCAGGTTCGAGGCCTTGGAGGCCTGACCACCGGTGTTGGAGTAGACCTCGGTGTCGAAGACGAAGACGTTGACGTTGTGGCCGGAAGCCAGGACGTGGTCCAGGCCACCGAAGCCGATGTCGTAGGCCCAACCGTCGCCGCCGAAGATCCAGAAGGACTTCTTGGTGAGGTAAGCCTTGTCGGCGAGGATCGCCTTGGAAGCGTCGCAGCCGCACTTCTCGAGCTCGGCAACGTAGGCAGCGGCAGCGGTCTTGGAAGCCTCGGCGTCGTTGACGGAGTCGATCCAAGCCTGGCCGGCAGCCTTGAGCTCATCGGACGGACCATCGGCAGCGATGATGTCCTGGGTAGCGGCGATCAGCTTGTGCTGAACGGCCTCATAGCCAACGGCCATGCCCAGACCGTGCTCGGCATTGTCCTCGAACAGGGAGTTGTTCCACGCCGGGCCGTGACCGTCCTTGTCCTTGCAGTAAGGAGCGGTGGCAGCGGGGTTGCCCCAAATGGAGGAGCAGCCGGTGGCGTTGGAAATGAACATGCGGTCGCCGGCGACCTGGGTCACCAGACGTGCATAGGCGGTCTCGGCGCAGCCGGCGCAGGAGCCGGAGAACTCCAGGTAGGGCTGCTTAAACTGGCTGCCCTTGACGTTGGCCGCGATGAGCTCCTTCTTCTCGGAGACGTTCTCGACCATGTAGTCCCAAACGGGCTGCTGGTCCATCTCCTGCTCGGTGGGAACCATCTCGAGGGCGCCCTTGGGGCAAACCTTGACGCAGTTGGTGCAGCCCATGCAGTCGAGCGGGGACACGGCCATGGTGAACTTCATGCCCTTGGCCTTGGGGCCCATGGCGTCGAGCGTGCGGGTAGCCTCGGGCGCGGCGGCAGCCTCGTCCTCGGTCATCGCGAACGGACGGATGGTGGCATGCGGGCACACATAGGCGCACTGGTTGCACTGGATGCACTTGGTCTCGTCCCAGTGAGGAACGACCACGGCGACGCCGCGCTTCTCGTATGCGGAGGCGCCCAGCTCAAACTGGCCGTCGGCGCAACCGACGAAGGCAGAAACGGGCAGGCTGTCGCCATCCATGCGATCGATGGGCTCGAGCAGGTTCTTGACCTGCTGGGCGATGGCGGACTTGGTCTCCTCGGAGAGCTCGACGGGAGCGGCATCCTCGGCGGTTGCCCAGTCGGCCGGAACCTCGAACTTACGGAAGGCGGTAGCGCCGGCATCGATGGCCTTGTGGTTGGCGTCGACGATGGCCTGGCCCTTCTTCATGTAGGACTTGGTAGCCGCGTCCTTCATGTACTGCAGGGCGTCCTCGGCGGGCAGGACCTTGGCCAGCGCGAAGAAGGCGGACTGGAGCACCGTGTTGGTGCGCTTGCCCATGCCGACCTTGGCGGCCAGGTCGATAGCGTCGATCAGGTAGACGTTGACGTTGTTGTTCGCGATGTAGCGCTTGGCCACGGCGGGCATGTGCTCGGCGAACTCCTCGTCGCTCCACTGGCAGTTGACCAGGAAGGTGCCGCCCGGCTTGACGTCGCGGACCATCTTGAAGCCCTTGACGATGTAGCTGGGGTTGTGGCAAGCGACAAAGTCGGCCTTGGTCACGTAGTACGGCGAGCGGATCGGGGAATCACCAAAGCGCAGGTGCGAAACGGTGACGCCGCCGGTCTTCTTGGAGTCGTACTGGAAGTAGGCCTGAACGTACTTGTCGGTGTGGTCGCCGATGATCTTGATCGAGTTCTTGTTGGCGCCGACGGTACCGTCGCCACCCAGACCCCAGAACTTGCACTCGATGGTGCCGGGGGCTGCGGTGTTGGGCGCATCCTCGGCCTCGGGCAGGCTCAGGTTGGTCACGTCATCGACAATGCCGATGGTGAACTCGCGCTTGGGCTCGTCCTTCTTAAGCTCCTCGAAGACAGCGAACGCGGACGCGGGAGGCGTGTCCTTGCTGCCCAGGCCGTAACGGCCGCCGACGACCTTGATGCCCGTCTTGCCAGCCTCGTAGAGAGCGGAGACGACGTCCTGGTAGAGCGGCTCGCCGATGGAACCCGGCTCCTTGGTGCGGTCCATGACGGCGATCTTCTGGACGGTCTCGGGGAGAACGTCGACAAAGTGCTTGATGGAGAACGGACGGAACAGGCGAACCTTGACCAGGCCGACCTTCTCGCCGTGAGCGTTGAGGTAGTCGATGACTTCCTCGAGCACGTCGCAGAAGGAGCCCATGCACACGACGACACGATCGGCATCGGGAGCGCCGTAGTAGTTGAACAGGCCGTAATCGGTGCCGAGCTTCTCGTTGATCTTCTTCATGTAGCCCTCGACGACGGCAGGGAGCTCGTCGTAGACCTTGTTGCAGGCCTCGCGGTTCTGGAAGAAGATGTCGCCGTTCTCGTGGCTGCCGCGGGTGTGCGGGTGCTCAGGGTTGAGCGCGTGGTCGCGGAAAGCCTGGACGGCGTCCATGTCGCACATCTCGGCCAGATCCTTGTAGTCCCACATGGCGACCTTCTGGATCTCGTGGCTGGTGCGGAAGCCGTCGAAGAAGTTAAGGAACGGGGTCTTACCCTCGATGGCGGCAAGGTGAGCCACCGGCGAGAGGTCCATGACCTCCTGGACGTTACCCTCGGCGAGCATGGCGAAGCCGGTCTGACGACAGGCCATGACGTCAGAGTGATCGCCAAAAATGTTCAGGGCGTGGGAAGCGACGCAACGCGCGGAGACGTGGAAGACGCCCGGGAGCTGCTCGCCCGCGATCTTGTACATGTTCGGGATCATCAGGAGCAGACCCTGAGAAGCCGTGTAGGTGGTGGTCAGAGCACCGGCGCCCAGCGAACCGTGAACGGTACCGGCTGCACCTGCCTCGGACTCCATCTCGACGACCTTGACCGGGGTGCCGAAGATATTCTTGCGACCCTGGGCCGCCCACTGGTCGACATGGTCGGCCATCGGGCTGGACGGCGTAATGGGATAGATTCCCGCTACCTCGGTGTACGCATACGAAACATATGCGGCCGCCTCGTTGCCGTCCATAGACTTAAACTTACGCGCCATATACCCCTCTCCTCTCATATAGGTATACAGGCCCCGGCGATCGCCGGGATGTTGGCGTGATGGGATTTACGCTGTTGCTTCCAATCATCTGGCAGGCAGGCTCAGCAGCAGGTACGTGGCGTGGAGAGAAGACATGCCGAGGCGAGGGGCAGCTGATGCGCCCCACAGACCCGACCGCCCGTCTTGCACATGACCGAGCGCCGCAAAGGCCGCATGCCGGATGCTCCCGGGCACGCCCCGGCGATGGGAAGCGCCCGCAACGGAAATCCGCATGCGGGTTTATTGTACCCCGCCGTTAAGTGTAATTTCGACAAATATAGGCGGGCGGTAAAGGTTTACCTCGGGTGACCGCCAAAGGCCAGAATGGTCCCTCCATCCCCGGACGACTGGCTCTGACGCGCCAAGGAGTGTCCCCAAGTACCGGCAGGAAAGGAACGTCCCTAACTGCCGGCTAGAGGGCGCCGAGCAGGATGGCGTAGGTGGTGGATTCGCCGAGTTTGAGCTCGTCGCCGGGGTTGAGCTGGGCGGAGCGGCCGGGCTCTACTTGAATACACACACTCGTGGCCCCGTTTACCACCACGGTGCCGTTAGTGGACGACAGGTCCTCGACAAACCATGCGCCAGACTCGTCGCACCAGATATGGGCATGGCGGGCCGAGACGTCGTCGGTGATGCCGCCCTCCCCCGTTGCCAGCGCGCCGATCTCAACGCCTTCCTCACTCGGCTGAATCCAGCGCGGGACGCTCACCACGTAGCCGTTTTGCACGTACAGCAGTCCCAGCGGATGCGCCGGCGCGACCCCGTGCTCGCCCGCGACCGAAGATGTGCTCAGCGAGCGCGGCGTCGACGTGTCGCCGCCACGGGTCGCATGAGCGCGGCGGCTCGCCCGACTTGGAACTAAGGCGGGCGTGAGAGCAAACGGCATAGGGAACGAATCTTGCGGATGTACTCCTCGACGTCAGGCAGGTAAGCCCCACGAAGTCACCGGGGAGGCCCAAGCGGCCCGGCACCACTTCCAGATTCTGACCAGGGCGAGTCGTTCGCCGGTGGCTGAAGGCTCGCTCCCACCCAAAAGGGGAGATTCGCGTTGTTCCCCAATCGCTCTCGCATCTTTCATTTTGCTCGAGGTGGGCTATAAAAACTTTCCTGGTGAAAGGCGGCGATTGGTTTCCTTTCTTTCCAGAGGAGCGCGCCTGTAATCTGTTTTCATCCTAAATCAAGTTAAGATCGGACCTTCCAGAGGCAAGTCGACTCAAACTGCGAGGCTCCATGTTGGAATAAAGAGCGCTGTCGAAGTGCCAACAACACAAAGCTTGCCAGTCTCAAATAGAACCTTTTGGGAGTCCGATTGGGCCGCACACCGAATCCCCGCTGGTGGTTTTTTATAGCTGCGCAACAATAAACAAGGTTAGTGCCAGTCCAGCATGAAATTGAGGAACGTATGCATTTTTTCTCAGTAAGTGATCGTCGTTACTGCTTCGATGAGGTCACTCGCAATTGCTTTCAGGTTGACCAAGCATCAGAAGATGCGCTTCGCATATTTGAAGCATCGGGAAGAACGGTCAACTCGAAGTTGCTAACAAAGTCACTTGCTGCGAAAGGCTACGACCAAACGACCATAGCAGAACTTGAAGACGACATTGATGAGTATCAACGATTGTCTGAGCGGACTTTCTTAACAAAAGACACGCCTCGAAAACTTAGATCCATCGAACTCCACGTTTCACATGCATGCAACCTTGGTTGTAGTTACTGTTTTGCCGGTAAAGGAGATTATGGAACGTCTCCTCTGCTGATGACAGACGAGATAGCCTTCAAGGCGGTCGACTACCTCGTCGCAAGTTCATCGGAAAACGAAACGCTTGCGATCGTCTTTTTTGGTGGGGAACCCATGATTAACGAGCCGCTGATATGGAAAACGGTCGACTATTCAAAAAGAATATACCCCAATAGAAACTTTACCTATTCTATTACGACCAACGGAACGCTTTTGAATGACACTGCTGTGAATTCTTTCAAGGAGCACGGGTTTTCTGTTCTGATTAGTCTCGATGGTACAGGATGCAAGCACGATGCATCGCGCCCGTACAAGACGGGAGGCGGCTCTTTCTCCGATATCGACAAAAACGTTCGTCGTTTTTCCGAGTCGTTCCCCTTCGGCGCAAGAGCGACCTTAACAAATAATAACTGTAACCTTGTTGAAGACTATCTTCAGTTTAAAGAGATGGGCTTCAGAAGGATTTACTTCTCGCCCGTGAGCTCATTCGATGAGAATATCAAACTCGACGAACACTCATTAAACAAAATCAGGGCGGGCCTAATAGATTTGGCGGATCAATATCTCAAACAGATTGATCAAGGGGAAAAGCCCTTGTTTAGAACATTGAAAACTGCAGTTGATTTGATTATGAGCAACAGGATCGCCTTTGTCGGATGCGGGGCTGGCAGGCGTTTTATTTCCGTGACTCCCGAAGGGGACGTATACCCCTGTCACAGGTTTGTCGGGATGATGCGATTCAAAATGGGCAACATCTTCACCGGAATTGACGAAACTAGGTATATTGAAAACTGGAGTCAGGGTGTCGAAAAAAGAATTGACTGTACGGACTGTTGGGCTCGGTCTTTCTGTGGTGGGGGCTGTAGCTGGGAGGCTGCAGACGAGCACGGCTACTTGCCCAAGAGTCTACACCCTGCATCATGTGAATATAGAAAAATGTGCTACGAGATGGCTTTTGACCTTATTTCCCGCCACTCATCTTCGCAGGAGAAAAATCAACGAGAAGCTACTGTATCGGAATAAGCGGTTCAGCGCATTGCTGTCACCATTGTGGAGGTGTTCGTTCTTCTGATTACCGTCTGCGAAGCTTATTGCTACGTTCGCCGAAACCATTCTAGAAATATGGTGAACTAGACATCTTGGTTTGTTATACACAATATTGAGGTTTTTCTGCACTCAAAGGGAGGTAGTCGTGAAGCATATTCATCCGATTAATCCAGGAAGTGGCGACGGGGCAGGCGTGAAGCCGATGTCTTTTGACTGCCTCTTGGGCATTACTGACATCTGTACTGTTTATGATAAAGCAGATGGCTGTGGTGCATACGATTACTGCGACTATGACATGGATGGCGGCAGCATCTGCGTTGTAGATCACTGTGGCATTGATCAAACGTAGTCTCTAATTGGATTAAGGTGAGGAGCTGTTATGAAGCATATCCATCCTGTTGGTTCAAATGAACATCCTCCCGTTGAGCCTTGTTGTCTTGGAGTTGATATATGCAATTTTTACGACATCGCCGAGTGCCCTGTTGCGGATTGGTGCTATGTCGATAAAGAATCAAGCTGTGTTTTGCCAGCAGATTGGTGCGATCCAGTTGACGAGTAGTTTTGTGGCTAGGAACTATTTGGTCCAATTCAGAATAAGATGGGAACAAATACCAAAATCTCGTGTCTGGGAGGAGTTATGCCATTATTGCAAGGTCTCGTTGGATTAGCCTTTATACTTGCGTTATATCTGGCACCTTTTTTAATTCTATTCTTCATTATCCGACTCTTTCTTCGGAGAAAATAGGAGTGTCACGGGGGTGCGGACAGAAAGTTGGACCGCGGGGCGGTCCGGACTGGAGGTTCGCATG